>JAFTTD010000015.1 GCA_017466965.1 Bacteroidaceae bacterium | reverse complement strand
GCTCCATATAGATGGAATCGTTCAGACGGTATCTTCCCATCTCGTGTGCAAGAATCATCATCTCATCGCCCACGGCATGAAGCTGCACAGTATAATATGTGCTGTCAGGATCGTAAATTTTGCATCGTGTGTATTGAGTATATACCGACTGGTTTTCTTTACCGTCAGGCGCAATTTCACTCTTCAGCATCCATACGCCAACAATAGAGAAGTCCTTCAAGTCATTATTTGCCAGTCCTGACAAGGAATACAGCAGAAGGCTCAACAACAATGCTATTTTAATCCTCACAGCAATCATACTTCCTTTTATCAACTATTACTCCAACACAGCGTCAGCCAACGCTTCAAGTGCAGGCACGTCGGCCTTCTTCATTCGTGATGTTATTGTCACAATCGGTTCAACGATGTCCATGTCCTTCATCTGCTCAATCATGCCGCGCATGATGCGTCCTGCGCATGGTGCCCACGAGCCGTTCTCAATGATTGCAA
This sequence comes from Bacteroidaceae bacterium, assembly GCA_017466965.1. The sequence continues at coordinate 3,381 of JAFTTD010000015.1, read as the reverse complement.
CACGGCGTTTCTGATAGTTCTTCAACTGCAGATGGTGAAGGAAGTCGTGCATAGGAGGGAATACATTTCCGTCATACGATGGTGCTGCCACCACAAGTCTGCCCATTCTGAAGGCGTCTTCTACTGCCTCAGCCATATCGTCACGACTAAGATCGGCAACAGAAACTTTAGGTGCGCCCTTCGCTCGCAAAATCTCTGCCAGCTTGTGAGCAACTGCTGCCGTTCCTCCATGAATGGAAGCGAACGCAATGAACACGCCTTCCGTCTCCACTTCGTATTTACTCCATGTGTCGTACAGACCGATGTAATATCCAAGGTTCTCCTTCAGGATTGGTCCATGGAGCGGACAAATGCAGCCAACGTCAAGACTGCCGAGCTTTTTCAGCAGCGCCTGAACCTGCATTCCGTATTTTCCGCATATATTGAAATAATAGCGACGTGCCTCGCATGCCCAGTCCTCATCGTGGGCAAGGGCTCCGAACTTGCCGAAGCCATCGGCTGAGAACACCACTTTGTCGTGCTCATCGTATGTCACCATAACTTCTGGCCAGTGGACCATAGGTGCCATGATGAAGCGTAGCGTATGCGCTCCAAGTGCCAGAGTGTCATTTTCTTTTACAGCAATGGTTCTGCCTTCAAAGTCCACGTCCTCAAAAAACTGGGGCATCATCTTCAGGGCGCGCTCTGTAGCCACAACCTTCATATCCGGATATTTCGCCATAGCGTCAGCTATGCTGCCTGCATGATCCGGCTCCATGTGCTGAACAATGAGGTAGTCGGGAGTTCTGCCGTTCAGTGCCTGCTCCAGGTTGCTCCACCACTCTGAGCTTTTGCGCTTATCGACGGTGTCCATTATGGCAATCTTCTCGTCTGTGATGAGGTATGAATTGTATGAAATGCCGTTAGGTACTATGTACTGGCTTTCAAAAAGGTCTATATCGGTGTCGTCAACACCAATATATCTGATTGTTTCTGTTACGTTCGGATTCATAATTCTAATTTTGAAAATATTTTGACAAAGATACAAAAAAAACAATGTGCATGAAACGATGTTTTGATTTGATGATAATATTTATTGTTTTTAAGGCTTTTGACCGAAGCTTCGCATCTTACTGTCTTTTTTAATAATAGATTTTGAAAACTGTAAATACATTTATCATATCATCAAAATAATTGAGATCTGTATGCTATCATAATGAGTGCAATCTCTCCATTTAAAAAGTATATTTATATTTGCATCTGGAAACAAATAAAAAAGATTATATGAAATACGTTAAGAGCATTGGCATGCTGATAAGCACAATGGCTATGCCTTGTATGGTTTCAGCAGAACTACCAGACAGCATTCTGTTAGATAAAATTGTAGTTACAGGCACTCGACATGAAACTGACGTACGGCATTTACCAATGACTGTAACAGCTATCTCGCGCAACAAATTGACAGAGCAACATCGCACCTCAATTCTGCCGACATTGAACGAAGAAGTACCTGGACTCTTTACAACAAGCAGAGGAGTATTAGGATATGGAGTGGCTGGCGGGGCTGCAGGAACCTTCACCCTGAGAGGAGTGGGAGGAAATGGACCAAACACAGGTGTTTTGATTATGATAGACGGAATACCCCAATATGCAGGCCTATACGGTCACCCTATTGCTGATGCATATCAAACCATGCTAGCCGAACGTGTAGAAGTTGTTCGCGGACCGGCATCAATCCTTTATGGATCAAATGCTATGGGAGGAGTGGTAAATATCATTACCAGTAAAATGAAAGAAGATGGTGCCAAGACTAACGCCAACCTCTCTGCCGGCTCATATGGAACTGTTCAAGGCGAATTGATGCAACGCCTTCGCAAAGGAAAATTGAACAGCATCATCGGACTTAACTATAGTCGGACAGACGGACATCGCAAAAATAACAGTTTCGAACAATATTCCGGATTCCTTAAATTGGGCTACGACATAAACGAGTATTGGAACACCACAGGAGATGTAAACCTTACCTGCTTCGACGCGGAGAACCCAGGCGAAATACACAATCCACTTATTGATAATTATCAAAGAATTAAGCGAGGAATGGTTTCCTTCTCACTTACAAACCGATACGAGAAGACCTCGGGAGCCATTCGTGTTTATTACAACTGGGGACATCATGAAGTAAATGATGGATATTATCCAGGAAATACACCTCGCACATCTCTTTATATGCACAACGATTTGATGGCTGGTATATCTATGTACCAAAGTATCTCAATGTTTTCAGGTAACGTCACCACAATTGGTGCAGACTGGATGCACTTTGGCGGATATGCATGGAACGAAGATAGGCTCTCTCATGAAAAAAGTATGATTGCAGACAAAACAGAAAACGAATTTGCAGGATACATAGATGTTCAGCAAAAATTAACAGAATTCGTTTCACTGAATACAGGATTACGTGTAGATTATCACACTCAAGCAGGCACAGAAATTGTACCACAAGGTGGATTAGCATTCTGTCTGCCCAACGATGTTGAACTAAAAGCTCTGATAAGCAAAGGATTTCGCAATCCGACAATACGCGAAATGTATATGTACCCTCCTCAAAATCCCAACTTGAAACCAGAGCACACCCTTAACTACGAAATAGGATATAAACAGACACTTTTGAACGGCAATCTAAACATCGGCGCCAACATTTTCTATATTAAAGGGGAAAATCTAATAATGCTCATACGTGAAAACGGGAAACCTCAGAACACAAACATTGACAAAATTGAAAATTACGGCTTTGAAATATCTACTGACTACCGTATCTCATCACACTGGAAGCTAAATGCCAATTACAGTTTCCTGCACATGAAACATCCTGTTATAGCAGCTCCAAAACACAAAGCTTACATTGGAGCCCATGCTCACTATGGTCCATTCAGTGCTATTTCTGGTATTCAATATATTGGCGGTCTTTATACAAGTGTAGGTGACAACGAAAATACTAATAATTTTATATTATGGAACCTCACTACCAATTATCAAATTAATTCTTCAATTAATATCTTTGCCAAAGGTGATAACTTGTTAGCCCAACGTTACGAAATAAATAATGGTTATCCTATGCCAAAAGCAACTTTTACTGGAGGTATTAAATTTGAATGGTAAATAAAATTTATAATTACAAGGGAGTGTGGATTCTTTGTTAGAAAACTTAACATAGAATCCACACTCTCTGTATATCTATACATATTTAATTTTACTGTTCGACCCACAACAGTTTATTCACATCATATCCTCTGCGCTTCAAATCCATAAGCAGTTTGTCCAATGTCTGTTTCGGAATATCAGGTTTACGACTCAATATCCACAGATAATCATCTGAACTGCTCCCAATAATAGCATACTTAT
>JAFTTD010000147.1 GCA_017466965.1 Bacteroidaceae bacterium | reverse complement strand
GGAGATTCCTCACACAAGGTTCGGAATGACTGGATTAAGAAAACACCCAATAGTATTGTCCTCTTTTAACTTCTCCTTTTAACTCCTCTAACTCCTTTAACTCCTTAACTCCCTTTTTAAAGGTTACGAGGTTATAAGGTAGGCTATTACATCCTATAGTATCGTCTGAACTCCTGAACTCCTGAACTTCTGAACTCCCCCTTTTAACTTCTCAAAGACTTAACTCCCTTTAACTTCTTAACTCCTTAACTTCTTACCTCCTAAAAAACTTCTCTCCTTAACTACAATTTTCTAATTAGACTCTTGAGATTGGACAGAGTCAATGCCTATGCAAAAATTGTGTATTCCTATTTTTGCAACGACTAATTGAATTGTTTAATATATTCAAGTTTCGAAAGAAGGAGGCAAGAAATTATGGGGTTATTTCCTTCCCTTTCAACTGCTTGAACTAAAATGAAAAAACTATGATTATCACATTGAAAAGAGAGTACAAAAAAGAGAAGTACACAATTGGCAGAATCTTCATTGACGGAGAATACTTCTGCGACAGTCTCGAACCAACAGACAGAGGGCTTACTTCAGACATGAGTGCTGGAGAGATAGCAAAAACAAAAGTGGCAGGACAAACTGCCATCCCAACAGGAAGATACAAGATAAGGATGGACATCGTTAGCCCACGTTTCTCCAAGAAACCAGTGTATGAATTCTGTCATGGCAAGCTGCCAAGACTGACAGGGGTTCCAGGGTTTAACGGCGTGCTTATTCACATTGGCAACTGGGCGGAGGATACCAGAGGATGTATCCTCGTGGGCAAGAATGTCAGAGTCGGCGGACTGCTATATTCTACCGTCACCTTCCGAAAACTCTACGAACGTATGGCTAACGCTGAAGGCGAACTATGGATGGAGATAAGGAGATAAGGAGTTAAGTTTTTTAGGAGTTAAAGGGAGTTAAGGAGTTAGAGGAGTTAAAGGAGTTAAGTAGTTAAGAAGTTAAGGAGTTAAAGTAGTTAAGAAGTTAAGGAGTTCGGGAGTTCGGGAGTTGAGGAGTTCAGACGGCGGAACGTAATGGGAGTTCCGCTTGCGACAACTGAAACTTTAGTTTCACAAAGGAGTGCACTTTAGTGCCCTTACTCCATAGGATGGTTATTCTCAGATATTCTGCCATCTGTATGGAGATTCCTCACACAAGGTTCGGAATGACTGGATTAAGAAAACATCCAATAGTATTGTCCTCTTTTAACTCCCTCTTTTAACTTCTCCTTTTAACTCCTCAAAGACTTAACTCCCTCTAACTCCTTAACTTCTTAACTCCCTTTAACTACTTAACTCCTAAAAAACTTATCCTCCCTCACTACAATCTGTCCGTGTATGTTGTTTTTTCAATGACTCCTTTCACATCATAGAAGATGCCCTCTTCTTTTTTCAGAGTAGGCATGTCTATATTGTTGAAGCAGTCGTGCTTTACGCAGTATATCACGGCATCGTATTTGCCTCTTTCAAGGAAACGCTCGTCTGTTTCTACGTTGATGCCGTATTCATGTTTCACCACTTCCTTGCTTACCCATGGGTCATAGATGTGTATGTCGGAAGTGTATGTCTTGAGCGAATTGTATATGTCTATTACTTTTGTGTTTCTGATGTCAGGGCAGTTTTCCTTGAATGTGAATCCGAGAAGCAGTATTTTTGCGTTGTATGCCACTATGTTGTGCAGGTTCATGCTGCGTATCACTCTTTCTGCTATGTAGCTTCCCATGGAGTCGTTGAGTCGGCGTGCCTCTATCATGATTCGTGGTACTACTCCGTGTGATGTTGCGCGCTGAATGAGGTAGTATGGATCTACGCTGATGCAGTGTCCTCCGACGAGTCCGGGCGAGAAGGTGAGGAAGTTCCATTTTGTGGATGCAGCCTTTATCACGTCTGTTGTGTCTATGCCAAGCGCATTGAACACTTGTGCTATCTCGTTCATGAAGGCTATGTTTACGTCTCTCTGGGTGTTTTCAAGAATCTTTGCAGCCTCTGCCACTTTTATTGTCGGTGCCTTGTGTGTGCCGTTTTTCAGTACCGAATTGTATAGCTCGTCTATGATGTCGGCTGTTTCGGGTGTGGAGCCTGATGTTATCTTCTTTATGTTTTCTACGGTGTGCACTTTGTCGCCCGGATTTATTCGTTCAGGCGAATAGCCGAGGAAGAAGTCCTCATTCAGCTTTAGTCCTGATACTTGTTCAATGATTGGTGCGCACACTTCTTCTGTCACGCCTGGATAGACTGTTGATTCATAAATCACGATGTCGCCTTTTGAGACTACCATTCCTACCGTGTTGCTTGCGTTCTTGAGCGGCATAAGCTCAGGGTTGTGGAAGTCGTCAACAGGGGTAGGGGTGGCTACAACGTAGATGTTGCATTCCTTCAGGTCGTCCAGGTAGGTTGTGCATTTCATGCCGTTGGCAAGTGCGGCTGCAACTTTCTCAGGCTCCACCTCGTTTGTGGAGTCCATGCCGGAATTGATTTCATCAACTCTGCTCTGTTTGATGTCAAAGCCTATGACTTTGTATTTCTTTGAAAATAGGCAGGCAAGCGGGAATCCTACATAGCCTAATCCTATTACACCGATTTTGTAGTTTGTTTCCATTTTATGTATGTTTTTTTTGTTTTTTGTTTTTAGTAGTTAAGAAGTTAAGGAGTTAAGAAGTTCGGAGGATTCGGAGTAATCAGAGTAATCAGAGTAATCGGAGGATTCGGAGAATTCGGAGTAATCGGAATGACGACCACAAGAAAATTCGGTAGTGCTTTCTGAACTCCTTAAAGTAACTCACAACCTTATAACCTCATAACCTCATTTAAGTTATTTATATACCTTCCACTTGTGCCAAGTCGGATGTTTTCTTTGGATTCCATGGGTCTTTGTATGATGAGAAGAAGAACAGTTCCTTGATGTGCGCTATCAGTCGGGTGCTTCGGAGGAAATATCCTGTGTAGAATGTGCTGATGAAAAGATAAGGGATGAGTTTCTTTTCTTCGTTTGCTCTTTCGGAGATGAGCATTATCACTCCGAAGGCTATGAGCGAGAAGAAGTATCTGATCATCCATCCTATGATGAATATTTCGAGAAGCTTGTCGGTGTGCATGAAAATGAGATTGACGATATAGAACAGCCAAATGAAATTGAATGCACAGTCGTAAAGCAGATTTTCCATATTGGAGATGTAGTTGAGGAACGAAAAATGCTTGTGCGGCAACAGTATGTCGAAGTGCTTGCGCAGACGGAACCGGATGAGCGATTTGCTCCAGCGCTCGCGCTGCTTGAACAGGGCGTGCCATTTTGTTGGCACGTTGGTCATGCAGATGGCATCTTCTGCAAAATGGACTTTGTGTCCTGCCTTGCGTATTTTTTGCGTGATGTCGCCATCAAGTCCGGGGCCAATGTCCCACATTCCCACTTGGTTGAGTGTTTCTCTGTCGAAAGCTCCGAATGCGCCTGAAATTATGTGGTATATTCCGAGTTTGCTTGTTACCATTCTGCCTACTTGTATTGTCTTCAGATATTCCAGTGCCTGCATTGATGTGCATACCGTTTCATCGGAGTTGCGGACTTTTACGCATCCGCCTACGGCTTTTATCTGGGGGTCGTAGTAGAATGGGATGAGGATTTTTTCTATCGCATCCCTGTCGAGTGAGGAGTCGGCATCCAGGTGGACAATGTATTTGCCTCGTGCATGGTGAACTCCGTAGTTGGCGGCGCTGGCTTTACCGCCTCTCATGTTGCAGCGGAGGTACAAGTCTATGTAACCGGCTTTCTCAAGGTCGCGGCATATAATAGGAGTGGCATCGTCAGAGCCGTCATCCACAATTATTATTTCATAATTGCGGTATGTCTGCTCGTTGAGCGAGCGAACCAACTTGTAGATGTTCTTTCCTTCGTTCTTGCCAGGTGCAAGTATGGTTATGAGTGGGTTCTCAATGAAGAGTTTCATCCTTGCCACTTCCTGCTTTTTGTTTCTGCTCTTGTATGTTAGCTTATGCCAGATAGAAATGCATATTTCCAGGAAATAGTAGCGTGGAAACTCCACAACGAAGAGGAACCAGTATGTGCTGATCATTTCGTTCCATGTGAGGTTTCTTGTGAAGCACGCCACAACGTTGTCCATTGCATTAAATATCAGGTCAAGCATTGGCAAGGAAGGTTTTTAGTTCTTAGCTTGTATCCTTTTGATGAAGGCTGATGTTCTTTCTTCTTCTTCTTTCGTAAAGTACTTGAAGTCGGAGATGTTTATTCCCGTGTATTTGAGATTGACGGTTCTGATTATTTCCTCTGTTTCGTTTTGTACTCTGTCCCATAGTTCTTCCTTCTCATTTGCGGATGCTTTTGTTCCCATGTAGATGAAGTTGTCCTTGTATGAGAGGTTGTTGTAGTGGTATCTTATCTGCAGATTTGAAATGATGTTCTTGATGGTTTCTGTATTTACATTTGCTCCCTCCAGGCGGAATTTTGTGATATAAATGATTTCTTCCTGATTGTTGGAGTTAGAGAACAATGAAATCTGCGAGATGAAGGAGTCGAATCGGGAATATCCATGCCACAAGTCTTTGTTGAAGAGCAGAACAGCTTCGTTTGTGGTCAGGATATTAATTCCCTTGTCTGTAAACTCGTAATAATAAACGTCGTATGGATGCAGATTGGACGGGCGCATTGTTTTCTTGCACGTTGCGCAGCGAACTTTCATTTGGGTGTGGAGGAATGAATGTTTGCATTCCTGGCAAATATACACATTAGAAGGCCTGTCGTAATCTACTCCAATATGTCTGAGAAACTGGTGGCATTTAGGGCACCTGAGTTGTCCGTCGTAAGCGTATGTGTATTCTGGTGAAATGTTTGCGCAGCGGAAATGATGAAGCACCGGCTGCTCCTGCAGGTTTGAAGACTGGCATTTAGGGCAGCACTCCATGAAGTATAGATGCGAACTGTGGCAGTAAGGGCAGTTGTGGATGCGGTCAACAAAATGCTTCTTTTCTGCTAATCCTAATTCAAGCAGTGAATGGTTGAAACGGATAAAATCTTCTTTTGTATTTCCTTTTAGGCTGTCGGCAATGGCTGCATATACGGATGAATGTCCTTCTGCATATTCAGGTTCAACAGCTATGGTGAACGTAAGATTTCCTCTGGATATGGCGTATTTGCATATTCTGATGAACAGCATTATGCTTGAATTGTGGGCGTCTTCAATCTTATTGTACTCAATAAGTTCCAGCTTTTCGGATATCTGTTCAATCTTTTCGTTCATTTCCTTATCCTCTATATTGCTGGCATATCCGTCTATAAGAGAGTCCATGCCTCGCACTCTGTCCTTGAGTGAAGATGTGAGGAAGCAAGGCTTCAACCAGCATTTCACTTCAAACACGGGTGATACGGTCTGAAGTATGAGGGATAGTTCGTTCTTCGTCAAATTGTTGTCCTCAATGAAGATTGCATCGAAGTTGTCGTTTTCAATCATATCAATCGGAGCAAACCCTCTGACAACCAAAATGTTCTTTCCTTTGGAATTGTGTATTATTCTGTACGTCTTGTTCATTGCTTGTCCTTATAAAACTGTTCTCTCAAAATTTCAGGAATGAACATTCCTTTTGGAGTTTTCTGCATGATGTATTCGTCTGGTTCTGCATCTTTGTAGTCAAAGTTGTTTATGCGAACAATGACAGGCATTTTGTTGACCAAAGACCAGAACGGGATGTGCTGATTGTCGTCTATCTTAAGCACTGCGATTGCCGCAATATGGTCGCGTGAGAGGTTGCTGCGCAGCTCGGCTGGTATTTCCTCTGTACGTGCTCCCATAGACACTACTGTGGCTGTATATTCTACATCGTCATTTACAATGATGCTGGCTTTGTAGCCTCTGTTCAGAGTCTTGGCTTGGCTTGGAAGAACGTATGCCATGATATAGGCGTTCATCTTTTCAAGGTCGAAGCTTTGGGTTTCAATGACATCTTCACCTTTCAGTACGAGCGACAACTCTGAAATCCAGTTTTTGGTAACGATGCACGAGTCAACAGCTATGGCGTAGTTTACAAATCCCATTTCAGCCATCTTGAACTTGTTGCGGATGTTCTGTACTCTGGCACCATTGAAGTTGATTGCGCCAAGTCGTTCGACAGCCTCGTTAGATTCGTTCATCGCATTCTGTATGACATACAGTTTTCTTTGCTGGGCTTTCAGCTCCTCTTCAGTCTCCTTGTATTCGCGCTCCAAGTTGAGCTTGTGGACATTGTCGCTGAGTCCGAAACGGATGTTGTGGTCTTCAAGGTCTATCTGTCGTTTTATTTCTTTGAGGCGCGCTCTGAGAACTTCCAGGTTCTGGTATGCAAGTCCGTATTGCAGCTTAAGGTCGCGTGCCTTGATGACAACGTCTGATTCAGAGTTGATGTTGTTGCCTCCCTGGAATGTGCTGAGGGTGACATAAGAGTAAATCGTGTCGCCTGGCTTTATGAAATCGCCGTGGTGTTTGTATATGTCGTAAACGAAGATGTCTTCAGATGCTCTTAAACGGTTGTTGTGAACTACAACGTAGCCGTTCAGCTCTGTGAAAACTACCATTCTTATGCAATATCCGACAATTAATAGAACAATAGTGATGAAGATGCAGAAGAATATCATCTGCTGTCTGGTCTTTTTCTTCTTCCGCTGGTTTAATATTTGTTCTATTTCCGTCTGTTCTTCTTCTGTTGTGAAATGAAAATCTTTCATAGGTCTAAAAATGTTATTTTACAGAAATCTAAAACACTTTTGTCTGACAGAAATTTTTGTAAATCCGCTATGCAACAGTCTCTTTTGTGCTGGTAAGTGTAGAAGTTTCCCCAGCATTTTAGATAGTGGTTATATTCCTTTATTCGTGACATGAAGTTATATTCTCCGATGTGCCCTTTGTAATTCTGCTTGCGGAGCTCCATATAGTTTTTCAGTTTGGATATACGGTTTACTTCGCCGGCAAGCCCTTTGTTTGCACGCTCAATGTCGAGCAGTATGATTCTGATCTGTTCGCTGACTTGTTCCATCAGAACATCTTTTTCCATAGATATTTGCAGCTGCTCAGCCTTGAGCGCTTTCTTTTTGCGTGACGTTTCGGCACTGATAGGAACCTGGAACGCTAATCCGGCATCGACGTTGGAGGAATTTCTCATGTCGGGGCGGGCGTAATATGAATATCTGATGAATGGAGACAGATTGAGTGTACGCCAGTAATTGGTATGCTTCATCTGTTGTTGCAACAGCTCCATCTGCAATTCAGCCGTAATCAGTGACGACTCGTCTGAACGGATATGGCGCATCATTGAGGCTGTATCTATCTCAATCAGTGTCCCGTACGGATTTGCCAACTGTGGCTGGTGCGAATAATCTTTAGGAATGGCGGCGAACTGGCGTTCGGCTATGGCTTGTTCGTCCATAATCTTCAACAGTTCGTCTGTGCTTATGCTTCTGTCGCTTACAAGATACTGCTGAGCGTCATTGAGAAGTTGCAGGTTGCTTATTCTGAGCTTCAGAACACCTGACAGCAGACTGTCAAATTCTGTCTGGAAAAATTCTTTCTGCTGCTCAATGAACTTGTTGGTTCGTTCTCTTTCTAAAGCAATTTCTTCTAATTCTCCTTTTATCAGAAGTTCTCTGGTTCTGCTTTTACGGTTAACCAATGAGCTGCTGAGGAAGTTCCATCGTAGTTCAGCCTGTACTTTTGCTTTATATCTTGACAGAGCGTCATCATCGTTTATGCCGAATCCTTCGTCAAGCCTGTAATATGTCTGTCCGGAAATGAGCAGTCCTGTTTCTGCTTTCATGGCTTTGATCTGCAGGGCTACCTTCTCATCCATAATAGAATCCAGGGACTGTACGGATGCAGAGTCCTTGCTTAAAAGCTTGAATGTGTGGATGTGCTCACTGGGTATGTTGATTTCGTATTGGAAGATAAGAGAGTCTAACAGGGCAAATCTCTCTTCAAACTGGCGAAATAGATATTTGTCTTCGCTTTGTGCTTTCGCCGGCATCACAATTGCTAAGATATAAAAGAATAATACAAAACTCCTGCTTGTGAGTTCTGTATGTTTGTATCCTATATGATTGTCAGTTGCTATTAGTGCCTTCATGCCGCAATTCTTTTTTCTGTTTATTGCGTAATCAAGATTGTCTGAATCAATGGTTACAATGTGCTTTGAAATATATGTTTTTGTTTCTTTGAATAAAAATTCAAACTGTTGCTCTCTTATACGCACTAAGGAAAAGTGGAAGTCTGAACTTCCGCTTTTCCCTAAGTACAGATATTTATGTTATGTATTTTTACAAATCGCCGAGTTCGTAAATCTGCAAGCCGTACATGCCGTATGCTACATACAGACGGCCGTCAGGGCCTTTCTTCACAAAGTTTGCAGATTGCTTCACTGTGATTTCGTCTGTGACGCTTGTTGCTCCCTTGCCGGTGTATGTCAAGCGTTTAACAGTCTTGTTGTAAGTCTTTCCGTCTTTGGCGTCAACGTATGTTACATCCTTGTCAAGAATAGCAACTCCGTCGCCGGTTGCAATGTAAATGTAATTTTCATCAATATCCACACCGTTGGCGCTCTTCTTGCTGCCGCCGATTCTGTTGCCGTTGAAGTCATAAACATCAAATCCGTTCAATCCTTTGCAGATATAGATATGACTGTCGTCGCAAATGCAAACATTCTTTCCGTCAACAGGATAGATTGAGCCTGTTTCAAAAGATTTCTCTGCATTCATGTCCTCATCGTATATTGTGACGATTCCCTTGTCTGTATTGTTAAGGGTGATAACCTTACCAATGTTCTCATTATAGAATACATATTTGCCCTGGAAATCGGTTGTGTTGTCATTGATGAAATTCTGTTCCTGGCTGCTTGCGTCGT
>JAFTTD010000146.1 GCA_017466965.1 Bacteroidaceae bacterium | reverse complement strand
TAAACTTGTTTTTCATGATATGGAAGGTTTTTATTTAGGTTTATAGATATGGATGTCTGTTTTTTTTGACTTGAATGTGTTTCGTTAATAAAAATTTCAAGGCAGACAAAACTGTTTATAATAATGGACTGCTTTTCAAATACAAATATGCAGAACAAAACAGGTTTGTGTGGATATGTAATTATCTTAAAATGGTGCAAACAATTGTATAATATGATATTTATACAATTATTACACTGATTTTATACTATTATTTCGTTTTTAGTTGACTTTTTAATATCTTTGAGCAAATTTTGTACTTATGAGATTAGTTGTTTGTATATTATTTTTATTGTTTAATGTGGGCCTGTATGCATCACAGGCATATAGGCACATGACTGTGGCAGACGGATTGCACAACAATGAGGTACGGCAGATTATAGAGTTGCCAAACGGACAGGTTTTTGTTGCAACTGAAGGTGCTTTCTGCATGTTCAATGGTCATGAGTTCGTGTCACAGTCATGTAATCTTGACAGTGTTTACTCTCTTCCGTCATTTGGCGGACATAATTATCTTGTAGATGGAGATAGTTTGTTGTGGCTGAAAGATTTTTATTCTTTATATATATATGATTTGAGAAAGGGGAGATTCCGATATGATTATACTCGCCATCTTCATAGGCACGTTCTGAAACGTTTTGTTTCAGAACGAGGTGATTCTCTCGTCAAAGCTAATGTTGACAAGCTTAATCCTGTGCGTATTGTTGTTGACTCTCTGCTTACGTTTACTCCTTTCAGTGGCGAATGGATGCAGGCTTATATGAAAGACCGTCAAGGAGGAATGTGGATTGGACTTCAAAATAATGGTATAGTGTATGTGGAACCGTCAAAATTCGTGGCAAAGAGTACTGTGCCTGTTGAAAATGAAGATTTGAGAAAGGTTATGTGGCTCAGCAATACGGAATTGTTGCTTGCAGGTGCGAAAGGCATTTATATATATGACTTAAAAGATAACAAAATTGTCAAGACTTTATCTTCGGGTTTGATAAACTGTACAGATATTTCCCGTGACATTGATGGGCGGATATGGATATGTACTCAGCAAGGTTTGTATTGTTATGATCATTTGTCACAATCAATGAAAGTATATTCGCCCGAAAACACGAAAGGATTCCCTCATTCTCATACTCGTTTCTCTTTGCCTCTTGATGACGGTAGAATCCTCGTTTGTTCTGTGACTCACATCTTAGGCTATCTTTATCCCGAAAGGCATGAATATGTAATTCTTAATGACAGAATGCCGGAACTTGACAGCTATCGCACTATGGTTGCAGCATGCATGTCGTCAGAAAGGCATAAAGTTATAGTTTGCACTCAGAACGGCTGTTTTATTCTTGATACATTGAAGGATACTTTATGCCAATTTGATGTTTTAGACAGATATACCCGTTTCTCTAAAAAATATAATTGTATCCATAGGCAGCATTCCGGTCGTATATGGATAGGAACTCAGAATGGCTTGTTAATGGTTGACGGTGACAGTATAGCCAGGCTCACACATGATGACGGCTTGTCGAACTCGTGTATCAAAAGTTTGGTAGAGGATTCTTATGGCAATATGTGGGTAGGCACATCTTGCGGTGTCAATAGAGTTGCAGTTGATAGCCGTGGTTGGAAAATTCTTTCTTTAGGCGAGTCAAATGGCATACCGGAACTGGAAATGCAGGAGCGGGGAGTTACAGTAACTCCTGAAGGAACAATTTCTTTTCTTGCAGCTGACAAGATTATAAACTTTCGAACTTATGATACATTTGTAGATGCAAAACCTCCACGTGTCTTTATGGTTGGTCTCAAGGTGATGGGCTTGGATGTGCCTTTTGATGAGGATATGGATTTGTCATACCGTCAGAATTATATTGAGGTGTCCGTTTCTGCTCTTGATTATGTTTCGCCAGAACATATCAGATACAGATACAGATTGAATGGTCTTGAAGATAAATGGCAATATGATAATGAAGGACTTGGCATGGCAACAATACGCTATAATGCTCTTGCTCCTTCTGAATATGAACTTGAGGTTCAGGCTGCGTCTGGTGATGGTGACTGGGGTGCTTCTTTATGCAAAAAAATCGTCATAAATCCTCCGGTGTGGCTGACTTGGTGGGCTAAACTGCTATATGTGGCGCTTGTAGTTGCTGTTATGGCTATGGTGACAAATATCTATCTTAAGAGAAAAAGGCTGAAGATTGAACGCGAAAACGAAGAAAAGATCAATCAACTGTTTGAGCTGCGCGAACAGGCGAACCATAGATTCGTGTCCGCAGTTAAAGTGGAGACATCCAATATGCCTAATGATATTGAAAGAGAGAATATCATAAGCAGAATGATGAAGTCCATAGCCCAGAATATGGATAATATGGACTATACGGTAGATACCATGGCGTCAGATATTGGCATGAGCAGGGCAAGCTTGTATAAGAAAACTCAACATTTGCTGGGCATTACGCCTAACGAGTACTTGCGCAATGTCAGACTGAAGCATGCCGCTAAACTATTGGCAGAGACTAATCTTCCGATTAATCAGATTTCGTTGATGGTGGGCTTTCAGACATCGCGCTATTTTAGCCTTTTGTTCAAGGAAATGTTCGGTGTGAAACCTACGGAATACAGAGAGGGGCATAAACAGTGAGTTTGTCTCCCAAAAAGCTGAATAAGTCGTTGTGAGTCAATGCTAATATCATTATTTTTTGTTTTCGTTAGATTTTTTCATAGATATTTCGTAAGTTTGCCGTGAGAAACAGATCTTTCTTTTTTATTGTTAGATGAATTTGTTTTTTTTGAGAATAAACGAAATACAAAATTTAACGATATGAAAATCAGAACTATTGGCAGAATGGCAGTTGCACTGTTGACTATGGTGACAACTGCAACGCTTCATGCTCAGGACAACAAGCTTCAGGGGATGAAGGATGTGAACGGAGTACGTGATGTCACACTTGATTCATTGGCTAAAGCTAATCAGGTACGTCCTGTGAGCGGCTCAAGCAGAAAAGGTGATAATCCGGTGCTTTTCCTTGTCGGAAATTCTACAATGCGATGCGGTACTCTTGGAAATGGAAATAACGGACAGTGGGGATGGGGATATTATGCGCACGAGTATTTTGACAAAGAACGTATAACAGTAGAGAATCATGCTTTAGGAGGAACCAGTCCGCGTACTTTCTACCGTATGCTGTGGCCAGATGTTCTGAAAGGTATTCGCAAGGGTGATTTCGTTATTCTTGAATTGGGACATAACGACAACGGACCGCTTGACTCCGGACGTGCAAGGGCAAGCTTCAAGGGACATGATGGCAATTCGCCTCTGTCTGACGATTCAATACGTGTTAAGATTAAGGAAACAGGCGTTGAGGAAACAGTATATACTTTCGGCGGGTATTTGCGCCGTTACATAAGTGAAATTCGTGCTAAGGGTGCAACACCTATATTGTTCACACTTACTCCAAGAAATGCGTATGAGGATTTTGACACAACTAAAATACAGAGAAAGCTCACGACATTCACTCCGTGGATTAAAGCCATCGCGGCTGAACAGAAGGTGCCGCTTGTTGATTTGAATGACATCTCAGCCAAGAAACTGGAGAAATACGGAAAGTGGAAAACAAACTACCATTTCTTCCGCGACAAGATACATTCAAGCGAGTTCGGTGCCAAGATGAATGCAGCCTCTGCTGCAGAAGGAATCCTTCTCTATAGCACAGAAATGGAGCTGGCAGAACTCGCGGCCTGCATCCTTCCTCAGAAGATGGTTGCTAAGCGTGTTGATTCAACTCGCAAGAAGGGCAAGCCTGTAGTTTTCCTTACAGGTGACTCAACAGTGAAGAACAATGACAATGACGAAAACGGAATGTGGGGCTGGGGAAGCCAGGCATATACGGTGTTCGATGAAGATAAGTGCACAGTGGTCAATGCTGCAAAGGCGGGACGAAGCACACGCACATTCCTTTATGAAGAGAGATGGGACGAGGTTTATAATTCCATTGAACCGGGAGACTATGTACTCATACAGTTCGGTCATAACGACATAGGCCATATAGATAAAGAGAAAGAGCGCGGAGTGATAGCTACAGCCAAGGACACATGCAATGTCTATCGTCTTGCGTCAAACCGTCAGTACAAGGTGATATATTCATTCGGATGGTATCTGAAGAAATTCATTCAGGACGTTCGTGAGAAAGGAGGCACACCGATACTCGTGAGCCTCACACCGCGCAACCGCTGGCACCAGGGCAAGAACGGAGTGGTAGGAAACATCTATCCGGTGAAAGAGAAG
Source organism: Bacteroidaceae bacterium (assembly GCA_017466965.1). The sequence continues at coordinate 6,490 of JAFTTD010000146.1, read as the reverse complement.
AAAAAACGTGAATATGTGGAGCGTCGCAACGATGGCACATACGGCGAATGGTATCGCCAGGTGGCTGAAGAGACAGGATGCGCATTCCTTGATGTGCATAATATATCAGCCGACAAACTTGACAAGATGGGCAAGAAGAAAGCCGCTGCAATGTATAATCGAGACCACACACACACCTCACTTGCCGGAGCGCGCATGAATGCAGAAAGTGTGGCAGATGGACTTCGCAAAATGGAATCTCCTTTGGCGGAACTTCTTAAATAAGAGAACGATTTGAAGAAAAAAGATTCCTTAAGATTGCACACAACAAAATTAAAGTATATATTTGCAAATAAGTTAGGAACAGAAGCAATCAAACTTAACAAAAACATAAATCAAACTTATAAATAAAAAACAAAATGGCATTTTTAACAGACGAAAAACTCGTTATTGTTGGAGCTGCAGGTATGATCGGTTCTAACATGGTACAATCAGCCCTTATGATGGGACTTACTTCAAACATTTGTCTTTATGACGTGTTCTCACCAGAAGGAGTAGCAGAAGAAATGCGCCAGTGCGGATTCTGCGATGCAAACATCACTGCAACTACAGATGTTAAGGAAGCATTCACAGATGCTAAGTACATCATCTCTTCAGGTGGTGCTCCACGTAAGGAAGGCATGACTCGTGAAGACCTTCTTGCTGGCAACTGCAAAATCGCTGAGGAACTCGGAAAGAACATCAAGGCTTACTGTCCAGACGTACAGCACGTGGTTATCATCTTCAACCCAGCCGACCTTACAGGTCTCGTTACTCTCCTTTATTCAGGATTGAAGCCAGGTCAGGTGACAACTCTTTCAGGTCTCGACTCTACACGTCTTCAGAGCGCGCTCGCTAAGAAGTACGGCGTAATGCAGAACCAGATCACAGGTTGCGCAACATACGGTGGACACGGAGATCAGATGGCTGTATTCGGAAGCGCAGTGAAAGTTGCTGGCAAACCATTGACTGACATCATCGGAACAGCTGAATTCCCAGAAGAAGAATGGGAGCAGATGAAGAAGGATGTTACTCAGGGTGGTGCAGCAATCATCAAACTTCGCGGACGTTCATCATTCCAGAGCCCATCATATCTTTCAGTAGAAATGATTCGCTCAGTTATGGGTGGCGAAACATTCCGTTACCCAGCAGGAATATACGTTTCAAACGAGAAGTACAACCATATCATGATGGCTATGGATACAGTTCTCGATACAAACGGATGCTCATACAAGATGCCAGAAGGAACTCCAGAAGAGATCGCTAAGCTCGATGCAAGCTACGAACACCTCTGCAAGATGCGTGACGAACTCGTAACTCTCAACATCGTTCCAGAAATATCTAAGTGGAGCGAAATCAACCCTAATCTCTAATAATAGAAGTTTTGTGGACAGCAGGTTCTCCTGCATGATACATACAAAAAAAGCAAACGCCTGTGGCAATGAAGTGTCATAGGCGTTTGCTTTTTTGTTTTGTATATATGTTTTTTGCAGCTATTGCATGTATTGTTTCTATTTACTGAATATCCCCTTTTAAACCATAAAGGGTGCATAGAAGCGCTCAATAAATGTTGATATTTTTCTTCTTAACATTGCTTTTGCATTTTTCCAAAGCAAAAAAAACATATTTTACACATTTATCCAAAATAAATTCATCTTAAATTCCGCACTTTTCCAAAAAAGACATACCTTTCAGTAGAAATGATTCGGTCAGTTATGGGAGGCGAAACATTCCGTTACCCAGCAGGAACATACGTTTCAAATGAGAAGTACAACCATATAATGATGGCTATGGACACAGTTCTCGATACAAACGGATGCTCATACAAGATGCCAGAAGGAACTCCAGAAGAGATCGCTAAGCATAATCCAAGTAAACTTGATTCTGCACTAATTTGCACGATTGTTCATAATTCATAATTCTTAATTCATAATTTATAATTTATAATTTATAACTCTTCTAACTCCCTTTAACTACTTAACTTCTCTAACTTCTTAATTCCTTATCTTCTTAACTCTTGAACTGATGCTCAAAACAAATAACTTTTGTAAAATTTGTTTCCTTTAAATACTTTTATTTACTTTGCAGAAGTTCCCACGCTGATGCCGGCTTGTTCGGAGAAAGGGAGGGGGACATCTACATATATGGAAAGCGTTTACTCAACGCTTTGTTCTTGACATCTCAGAATCTCGCAAATTCTTAACAGTAGTCAAAAGCAAAGCAACAGTAGATGCCTATGGGTATGTTATATAAGCATCCTGTTATCGTATCGATTGATTTTAATTCCTAAAGGGGATTTTGTATCTGTTGGTATAGGAAGGAGTATATTTATACATATCAGCGTGGGCTTCTGCGTTGCTCGTTCAGACTACTGTGGGCAATGCGAGAGCCTTGAGATGTGGGACGAGTGACGAGCACAGACTCCCACGTTTTTCGTATATATAGGGCGCTTGGGGAATGTTGTCTTGAAATATAAGCTGAGAATTCAGGATGTTAAGGACTTCATAACTCGCACACTTAAAATAAATTAAACAATGCTGAATCGGGGGAGTTTATAGGCACTAAAAAGACTTATAAACGTTTTATGAAAAAGACAATCCTTTCTGCACTTGTTGCAGTGTTTGGCTTCGCTACTCAAGCCACAGCACAAAGCTCCATGCTCGCTACTCTTAACCACGAAGGCACTGTTTCCACTTTCTATGGCGCAACAGCATTGCGCGAGGCTCATGCGGCTGCCGCTCATGGCGACATCATCACACTGTCCTCTGGTACATTCGTTTCTGTTAATATCACTAAGGCTGTCACTCTCCGTGGTGCCGGCATGGAAGTGGATACCCTTTCAGGAACAGAGCCTACTGTTATTTCAGGTAATTTTAATATTCAGATAGCAGATTCTGTTAGTCAGAGACTTGTAATTGAGGGGGTGTATAATAATCATAAAATTACTTGTTCTGGTACTATAAATAATGCAATGTTCTTGAAAAATAGATTTTATCAATTCAGCTATTTAGAACAAGGAATACTTAAAAATGCAAGTTTTATACATTCCAGAATCTCCGATTTCATAGCTCTGAATACGGGAGCTTCCGCTTCATTCATAAACTGTGTGATTGAGGATCCTATATCTCAAAGTGAATCAAATTCTAATTATGAGTTTATGAATTGTGTGATAAAGTTTAATGATAATTATACAGATAAAGTTATGTCTTCCTCATATAAAAATTGTTTGATTTATAGTCATACTAACGCCAACTATGCTAAAATCCCTTCTTCCTGTAATGTTTATAACTGTATAGGTTTTTATCATTCGGGTATTTTCAATAATATCCCTAACTCAACCAATGTATTTATCACAGACATGAAGACAATCTTCAAAACATACGCAGGACAGAGTCTGCAAAAACTTGACAGTGAGAACTTTGAACTGACAGATGCTGCAAAGACTAAATATTTAGGTACAGACGGCACTCAGGTGGGTATTCATGGAGGTATGCTTCCGTTCGACTCAACTCCGAGCAATCCGCAGATTACAAAGTGTAATGTGGCAAGCAAATCAACTGCTGACGGCAAGCTGAGTGTGGACATTGAAGTGAAGGCTGCTGAATAAATAATGAGGAGTTGGGAGTAAGAGCCTTATGGCAATGAACTTAAAACTCAGTACATTTATGAGAAGATATATATTATTCGCTCTGTTGCTGTGCTTGCAGTGGACAGCACGAGGACAGGCGACTTACGACTACCGCTACTGGTTTGACTCGGATGACGAAAACCAGAGGACGGGAACTGTCGCGGCTGACAATTGGCATATAGATGCCGACTTGTCGGGACTGGATTGTTCGCTCCACTCTATCCATATTCAGGTAAGAGACACGGCGGGAGTTTGGAGTGTGCCAGTGACGAAACATTTTGTGAAGATGCCTGTAAACAGTATGCTTGGCGCTTCATATTGGTTTGACGGCGACTATATTAACAGAAAATCCTTTCCGGCAGTTGATGGCAAATTGGATATTGACGTTTCGGAGCTTTCTGACGCTTTCCATTATTTCTATTATCAGGCAAGCGATGAGAATGGTAATGCCACAAATCCGAGGTCTGCTTATTTTGTGAAGTTCCCCGTTGTGAACAAGGAAATGACTTACCGTTATTGGGTTGACAATGACAACTCAACATTGCGCAGCGGAAAGTTTAACGGCGAGGCTATGATGATAGATGTGGCAGACATAGAAGACGGCTTCCATGTTATCTATTTTCAGGTGGATGGGAACGGCAGTTCTTCTGTTCCTGTAAACCGTATGTTCATAAAGATTCCTCAGACAGATAACATAAGCGAGATGACCTGCCTCTGCTACATAGACGGAAAGGTATATAAGCAGGAGAAGGTGCCATCGGCTGGAGGAACAGTAAACTGGGAACTGGACGTAAATTCGCTCTCTATTGGTGTGCACCGTATGCAGGTGCAAGTGCTTACTCCAAGCGGTGCGGCATCAAACCTGTATGACAGCTTTTTCTTCAGAACCGAGATGAAGGATGAGATACAGGAAATGCAGCTGCTCTACAGCGTGGACAACGAAAAGTATGAAAAGGCTTCAGGCAGCTATACAAACGGACTTTTCCATTTTGATCTGGACGTAGCCTCGCTCAACGATGGTCTGCACAGTATGTCGTATATGCTTGTTAATGACAAGGGAACAATGACAAAAGCAAGCTCGGCTCTGTTCCTGAAAACACCTGTGGGAGGTTCGGGCATAATGTCGTACAAATACTGGATAAACGAATTTGAAGATGAGGCTGAATATGTGAAACTCTCGGAGCGTAAGAATCCTTACGAACTGGTTTCTCTTCTTCCTGTTAAGTCGGCTCCTATTCGCAGCAGCTGTTTCCAATTTGAAGTCAGCAAAGAAGGTGTTCCTATGATGTATGCGAAGAACGACATCCACATGCAGTTCTTCGATGTGTCGAACCGCATGGTGGAAACGCATAAGCAGTATGTTGACTATAACGTAGGCCAGGAAATAGAAGACTTCACTCTTTTGGAATCAGGCAAACGAGTGTGGAAAGTTAAGCCTGACGAGAACGAAATTGTTTGGTTTAAGGTGGAGGCTGAAAGAGGAGACAGCCTGACTTTCAAGACTGATTTGGCTGCAAGCATAGATGTCTTTAATGCAGATGGTGACACATTGTATAATGCGACAGGTACGAATTCTGTGATATTTGACGGATGCCACGTAGGTGAAACCGGAACATTCTATGTTGCACTGCATGATGTGACAGCAAAGAACGGAACAAACATTGCTCTTGATTATGTGAAGATAGACAAATATGCTTTGCTGAGTACTACACCTACTACATTTGGTTGCCCGTCAAAAATAAATATGAGTTTGTATGGTAATGGATTCAGTGATAGTACTAAAGTTGCTATATGTAATGATGATTCTGTTGTTTGGGCAAATAGTGTAATTTATGAGTCTATTTCTGATATAACAGCTTATTTTGACTTTAAAGAAATGCCACATGGTAAATATGATTTAAGGGTTATATATACAGATACTGATTCTTTGACATTTGAAGACCATATATGCGTTGAAGAAGCTGATAGTACAACAAAAGTATCTATTGCTCTTAAGGGAAATCCATTCTTTTTAGCGGGAGCAAGTGCTACCTACGAAATTGAACTAACGAATCATAGTAATATACCTGTTTATAGTCTTCCATTTACTTTGTCGTTTGAATGTGAGGGTAATGAAGAAAATATACCTTATATTAAATTTGAACAGGAGTTTGGCAAAGAATATAAAGAGCGTTTACGCAAATCACTAATGTTGGATATTGATAAGGAGTATGTTGATGAGATTATTAGGTATTATTATGGTGATGATAATGATATTTCAATGTTCTATGTTCATAACGATTCAATAACAGGAGAAGTCTTCTTGGTTGGTAATTTTGTACAACCTTGCGTACCAGCAAATTCTACAGTCGTAATTCCATTTACATTACAGAAGATAAATCATAATATAAAGATTTATGCATCGACTAAGAAAAATTGGAATATAGGGAATTATATACCTGAAAATCCGGGAAGTACATTTGCTAAATCAAGAAACGGAGGCGGAAATGACTGTTGTGTAAAAGAGGCTTTGGATTGTGTTTTCACATTAGCGGAGGCAGCAACTCCTGTATTGTTAGATGATTTTGCATCAGATTGTGTATATGGGTATGTAAAAGAAACATCCGCAGGTATTTTTAAGGATATTTTATGTAGCGGAGAACAACCTGATTTTAGCAAGTTCCCTAAAGCTCCTGCTCCTGTGTTGCAAGAATTAGGAACAACTATAATTCAATGTGCAATAGATAATATTAAAAGTAAGGCTGCAGAGTTAGGTGAAAAAGCAGTGGAGGCATTAATTGCAAAATTTAGTAAGGATTTAGCAAAAAAGATAAGTGGTAAAATTCTTAAAACATATAGTATTGC
>JAFTTD010000145.1 GCA_017466965.1 Bacteroidaceae bacterium | reverse complement strand
GAGTTCTTGTAGGCTGTGTCGAACGCCAAAAACAAGCGATGCTGCTCCGTGCGCATCGTGTTCAGACGAGTCAATTCCGACTCCACCTCCACCATTCGCCCGTCGAACGACTGCATGGCCGAGTAGTAGAACGCCATCGCATACGAATGCAGTGATTTTTCAGTGAACTTAGTCATAAACTTCTCAATTTTAATCGTTGTTACTCCGTTTTCTTTTCAAATCCGACCGCCCCGCACCGGGACAGCCCCAATCAGTTTTCAAAACGCCCGTCCCGCATCGGGAAACCGTGTTTTGATTTTAAAAGTCCCCGTCCCATGTCGGGACAGCCATTTTTATTTTTCATTGGCCCTTTCCCGCACCGGGACAGCCGTTTTTATTTTTCGTTGGCCCTTTCCCGCACCGGGACAGCCGTTTTCATTTTTCGTTGGCACTTCCCCACGTCGGGACAGCCTGTTTTAATTCCTAATTCGAGGTCAAAGGTACGAAAATTCCTGCAATATCGTTTCACTTCGCCCAATAAATGCACAAAAATTTAATATTTTTGTCTATATTCGTCCGTTTTCGGAAGATTTTATGTAATTTTGCAGCGTGTTTCTCGGAACACATAATTTTATTTGCTCAATTTCTCAGCCGAATTGGTACCTCGAAAGAGAATAATGGAGCAGACCTAATCAACGTTGGAACTGTGCTTTTAAGCGCAGGTTTCTCCATAGTTGATTAGAGGCGAGTACCAAGCCTGGCTGAGATATGGCAGAGGCTTGCGCTTTCCTTTTGCAAAAAAGTTAGTGCAACATAAGGTTGAATATTGTTACTAATTTAATTTATTTCTATTATGGACGAAACAAGAAATCAGAACATTGAGTCAGTAAAACTGCACTATGTCACGCATGAGCCAAGCTTTTGGCAGAAACTCTTCCAAGTTTATTGGGTTAATCCCAAATCGTGGCTTTTGAAGGAGTTGATTGTAGATGATGGAAACATCACTATCTCGCTTTTGAATGGTAATACATTATCTGCGCCTATTGAGGAATGTTCTTTCAAATTCCAGATTGACAAATATGACAGGATGGAAATATATGTGAAGCATGAGAATAGAAAGATACATTTCAAAGAAATGCCTGGTATGTTAGAAGATGAAGAATGGGATGATATTAAGGCATTTATTAAAGACAGCTGCAATGCTAAGACCACAACTCTTGGAAAAATTACGAAAGTAATGGAAAAGACAAAAGAAATATTGGAGCAATAAAGATTACTACATTATGGCTATGAAAGGAAAAAGAATATCACTGCCATTGAGCAATACCATTCTACTAATATTCATGGCGTCAGCATGCTTTTGTTCTTGTGGTAATAAGGCAAATTCAAATGGCACTGTGGTATCAGAAGATATAGAACAGGTTGAAGTTGACGAGGAGGAAATAGATGAAAATAGTACAGAGGGACAATTAAAAATTATGATGCAATATCTGGCCCCCCTATCTTACTCACTCGCATTGCCATATGTCGCAAAAAACGCATCTATCATCAATGAAAACGGAAAAAGCGTTAAATACGTATATGATAGTTCTAAGGCTTCAGGATATGACAAGCCTTATTTCACTGAAACGTTCGGGACTGACATTGAAAGATATGTCTTGGACAATGGAGAGAAAATTAGATACAAGCCTGGAGTTAAAACTGAAGACTTAGTAGTCTATGCTGCAAAAGAAGCAATTTTTATTTTGGCTTACAATTCTTTAGGTTCTGACCCAACCACAAAGAAAGAGCCATATGAGAATCACTTTTCAAAGTATATGTACTACATGATTATGCGAGATGAGACAGTTGATGAAAAAATTAAAAAAACTGCCACAAATCATTTTCTCGCAGCTGCTGAAACATATTTATCGGAAGAAGGTAATATGTATATAGAACCAACTAACATTGAAAACAGATACAAAATCATGTTCTATCCGTCACATCTTGAAAAGAAATATGGCATGAGTTTCCATTATGACGATGACGGATATTTGGTAGTTTCTTCTGGCATAAATTTTAATTAGTAT
>JAFTTD010000144.1 GCA_017466965.1 Bacteroidaceae bacterium | reverse complement strand
TCAAGCCCCTGTTCCGCCATCGATTCGCCCAGAAGTTCGGCAAACGGGTTCTCCTCCGCACGTTCAGCGATGGAGCCGTTCAGTTTGAGCACAAGCACCGAGTTGTCGGAAATGGGAGTTGTTGTTGACTGCATAGACATGCCCAAGAGCATGACAACGGACGAGATTGTAATAATCAGTCCGAAAACAACCAGGCCTACGATCGTAGCCCCGATGTACTTCAAAAATTCTTTCATCCTCTTTTTTTATTTATTTGTTGTTATTATTAATTCTAATCTTAATCTCAGAGAAATCAATGTCACTCTCTTTTCTTTATCTTACAAAAGTACATAAATAATTTTATTAAATAACTTTGGCGCATGATTTTTTGTCCAAATCCGTCATAAAGATTAAAAATGTTTGAACTATTGCAGACTGAAACAGCTGAATTGGCGTGAGAGGCGAGCCGCTGAAAAAGAAGACAAATAGCTTTGTTGAGTGTGGAAAAATGCCTTTCTCTTTGCGTTCGTAACTGTAAATGGCAATGACATACATATAAATGTCATTGACTTATATAAGAATGTCACTGACTTTTATGTAAATGTCACTGGCTTTTACAGAACTTGGTGCAGCTGCTTTTGTTATATACTGCGCCATTCTTATTTCATTACCACAGCAGTTTTAAATAATTACTGTGGCAGTTTAAACTAATTGCCACAGCAGTTTAATCATATTACTACGGTGCATTAATCACTCTTTCATACCTTTTTGAGTTAATAAATTTGTTTTCTCTACCTTTTTTCACTTATTTTGCATTGTCCTTACACAGATTGTATTCTTTAGAAGTAATCAAAAATGAGGACATACATTTTGAAAAGGCGTTTACACGCTTTGGGTTTGACATCCTGAAATCCTGAGAAAATTTCAATCATCGTCAAGAACAAAGCAACTGTAGATGCCCCTTGGGTGTGTTATATACATTCCCTTGCTTTATCATGAGGATAGCCCTTGGTGTACCCCTATGTGGGAGTGTGCGCCATAGTGGTTAACTTTTGGTATAGCTTGGGTGTTATATATACATTCGGCGTGGGGTTTTCTGAAGTTGCTCGTTTCGACGATGGTGGGCAATTCTCAGGAGCCTCAGGATGTGAAGCGAGCGATGAACAGGGCTTCACGTCTTTTTTTATATGTATAGTGGAATACATTCTTTGTTAACCAGCGGTATCCGTGGCCCTTGACCGCTTAATAGTCAAGGGGTTCTATGCCTGAAACAGAACAAGATTCCTTACAAATTAAGTCTAAGGAAAGAGTTGCTCAGCGAGGCGAGGTGTTTACTGCCGAACGTGAGGTAAATGCTATGCTCGACCTTGTGGAGAGCGAGTGTCTGCGACCTGATTCCCGATTTTTGGAGCCTGCTTGTGGCGATGGGAACTTTCTTTCAGCCATTCTCAAACGCAAACTTGCTGAATTGAGAAGAAAATACAAGAAGAGTCCTCGCGACTACGAAAAACAAGCAATCGTGGCGATAGGAAGCTTTTATGGAGTGGATATAATGAACGACAACGTCATAGCGTGTCGTGAGCGACTTTTCTCCATTTGGGATAAAGAATATACCGACCATTGTAAGGCTGAGGTCTCTGATGAGGCTCGTGAGGCAGCCAAGTTCATTATCTGCAGGAATATAATTAACGGAAATGCTCTTACGCTGATGTGTGTCGATTCAGATGGTAACGATACCTCTGCCCCTATTGTGTTCTCCGAGTGGACGCTTATAGGTGGCACTCAGATGCAGCGTTCTGACTATACTATGTCCGACCTGCTTCTCTATAACAACAATAGTGCTGAAAACGGAATGGGGAATCTTTTTGCCCTTACCGAGGAGCAGAAGGAAGAAGGCGGCATATTCCTGAGGAGATATATTACTCACTATAAAAAGGTTCAGGATTATGGAAAATAGTTTGTTCAAGAGCGTCTATAATCCCGACGTGCTTTCGTGTATTGCCAATCTTAGCAATGATGAGGTATTTACTCCTCCTGAATTGGCTAACAAGATTATTGATTTGCTCCCACAGGAGT
>JAFTTD010000143.1 GCA_017466965.1 Bacteroidaceae bacterium | reverse complement strand
TTTCCAGGAAGCTAAGGAAAAGAACACAACTAAACCAATGATGGGACATTTTAAGAAGGCTGGTACAACACCAAAGAGACACTTGGCCGAGTTCACTTATGATGAGGAACACAATTTAGGAGACGTTATCACTGTTGATCTCTTTAATGATGCTCCTTATGTTGACGTTGCTGGTACTTCTAAAGGTAAAGGATTCCAGGGTGTTGTAAAGCGCTGGGGATTCGGTGGTGTAGGCCAGTCAACTCATGGTCAGGATGACCGTCTGCGCAAACCAGGTTCTATTGGTGCGTGTGCAACTCCATCACGTGTGTTCAAGAATCTGAAGATGGGTGGACACATGGGTAACGAACGTGTGACTACTCACAACTTACAGGTATTAAAGGTTATCCCTGAACATAACCTCCTTCTTTTGAAGGGTTCTGTTCCTGGATGCAAAGGTTCAATCGTAATAATTAAGAAGTAATGGAAATTTCAGTTTTAAACATTAAGGGTGAAGATACTGGAAAGAAGGTTGAATTGAATGATGCTATCTTCGGAATTGAACCTAACGACCATGTAATCTACCTCGCAGTTAAGCAGTATCTTGCTGCACAGCGACAGGGAACACACAAGTCTAAAGAAAGAAGTGAAATAGCTGGTTCTACACGTAAGCTCATCCGCCAGAAAGGTGGTGGTGGTGCACGTCGTGGTGACATCAAGTCTCCTGTTCTCAGAGGAGGTGGAAGAGTTTTCGGACCAAGACCACGTGATTATTGGTTCAAACTTAACAAGAAAGTTAAGGGTCTTGCACGTAGAAGCGCTCTTTCTTATAAAGCACAGCAGAATGCAATAATCGTTGTTGAGGACTTCAATTTTGAAGCACCAAAAACTAAAGATTTTGTAAAAATGCAAAATAATCTTAAAATCGAGGGTAAGAAGCTGCTTCTCGTTTTGCCAGAGAATAATAAAAACGTATATTTGTCTGCTCGTAACATACAGCGTGTAGAGGTTATGACAGCAAATGCACTCAACACTTATAAAGTGATGAATGCAAATGTGCTTGTTATGACTGAAAATGCATTGAAGTTTGTAGACGAAACTTTTAATAAGTAAGGAGGCAACAATGGGATATATTATTAAACCGTTAGTTACTGAGAAGATGACGGCAATTACAGAAAAGCAGGGCAATAAGTTCGGCTTTATTGTGCGTCCTGATGCTAACAAGATTGAGATTAGAAAAGAAGTAGAAGCTAAGTATAATGTAAATGTAGTTTCAGTTAACACTATGAACTACGCTGGTAAGCGTAAAAGTCGTTATACAAAGACAGGTGTTATCAAGGGAAGAACAAATGCTTTCAAGAAGGCAATTGTAACTCTCCGTGATGGTGAAACTATTGATTTCTATAGTAACATTTAATAAAAATGGGTATTCGTAAATTTAGACCGGTAACTCCAGGTCAAAGACACAAAGCTATTGGTACATTTGATGATGTTACTACATCGGTACCAGAGAAAACTCTTGTATATGGTAAGCATAGTAAAGGTGGTCGTAACAACCAAGGTCGTATGACTGTACGATACAGAGGTGGTGGCCATAAGAGACTATATCGTATCATTGACTTCAAGAGAGATAAGGACGGAATCCCAGCAGTAGGGAAGACTAGCGAGTACGATCCAAACCGTTCGGCACGTAGCGCACTCTTGTTCTATGCTGATGGTGAAAAACGTTATATTGTTGCTCCTAATGGATTGCAAGTTGGAACAAAAGTAATGTCTGGTGAGACAGCTACTCCTGATTTGGGAAATACACTCCCACTCCAGAACATACCAGTCGGTACTGTTATACACAATATCGAACTTCGTCCTGGACAGGGTGCTAAGATGGTTCGTTCAGCAGGAAACTTTGCTCAGTTAACTTCACGTGAAGGAAAGTATTGTGTTATCAAATTGCCTTCTGGTGAAATACGTAAAATTCTCAGTGTTTGCCGTGCTACTATCGGTAGTGTAAGCAACTCTGATCATGCTCTTGAGTCTTCAGGTAAGGCAGGACGCTCACGCTGGTTGGGACGTCGTCCACATAACCGAGGCGTTGTTATGAACCCAGTTGATCACCCAATGGGTGGTGGTGAAGGTCGCCAGTCTGGAGGACACCCACGTTCACGTAAGGGATTGTATTCTAAGGGTCTTAAGACTCGTGCTCCAAAGAAGAGCTCAAGCAAGTATATTATCGAAAGACGTAAAAAATAACAGTTAATTGAGTAAACTATGAGTCGATCATTAAAAAAAGGTCCATATATTAACGTCAAGCTCGAGAAAAAGGTTCTTGCTATGAATGAGAGCGGAAAAAAGAGCGTTATCAAATCATGGGCAAGAGCATCAATGATTTCCCCTGACTTTGTGGGACATACTATTGCAGTTCATAATGGAAATAAATTTATCCCTGTTTACATTACAGAAAACATGGTAGGACACAAACTTGGAGAGTTCGCACTTACACGTACTTTCCGTGGCCATGCAGGAAACAAGAAAAAGTAATCAGGCTCAAAAAGTAAAATAAGAAATTTATATAATGGGAGCAAGAAAAAAATTAATGGCCCAAAAAATTAAAGAGGCTAAAAAGACTACCTATTTTGCAAGTCTCCGCAATATACCTTCATCTCCAAGAAAAATGCGCTATGTAGCTGATCTTGTAAGAGGTATGGAAGTAGGAAAGGCGCTCGCAACATTGAAGTTCTGCTCAAAGCATGCTGCAAAGGACGTTGAAAAGTTACTTCGTTCAGCTATTGCTAACTGGGAACAGAAGAATGAGAGAAAGGCTGAAAATGGAGAATTGTATATTACTAAGATTTTTGTAGACGAAGGTGCTACGCTCAAGCGTATGAGACCTGCTCCACAGGGAAGAGGTTACAGAATTCGCAAGCGTTCGAATCACGTTACAATTTTTGTAGATGCTAAAACAAATGAGGAAAAGTAATTATGGGACAAAAATGTAATCCAATAAGCAACCGCCTCGGTATTGTAAGAGGCTGGGACTCAAACTGGTTCGGCGTAAACAAGTTCGGTGAAAATATTCTTGAGGATAGTAAAATACGTAAATATCTCAATACGCGTGTGGCTAATGCTAGTATTTCTAAAATTGTTATTGAACGTACTTTGAAACTTGTCACTATAACAATCTGTACTGCTAGACCTGGAATTGTTATAGGTAAAGGTGGACAGGATGTTGATAAACTCAAAGAGGAGTTGAAGAAAGTTACTGACAAGGATGTTCAGATTAACATTTATGAAGTTAAGAAGCCTGAACTTGATGCTGTGATTGTTGCTAATAATGTTGCACGTCAGATTGAAGGTAAAATTGCATACCGTCGTGCAATTAAGACTGCTATAGCAAATACAATGCGTGCTGGTGCTGAAGGTATCAAAATACAGATTTCAGGACGTCTTAATGGTGCTGAAATGGCACGTTCAGAAATGTATAAGGAAGGACGTACTCCTCTTCATACTTTGCGTGCAGACATAGATTATTGTCTGGCTGAAGCGCTTACTAAAGTAGGACTCCTGGGTATCAAAGTGTGGATTTGTCGTGGTGAGGTATTTGGTAAGAAGGATCTTTCTCCGAACATTACTCAGCAGAAAGAGGCAGGCCGTGGCAACAACGCTGGTGGTA
>JAFTTD010000142.1 GCA_017466965.1 Bacteroidaceae bacterium | reverse complement strand
ATTCTATTGTTAACTTTCATTGTTGCAAATGTCTTGCAAATATAAAATAAAACACTGGAATAATCGTAACGAACACGAAGAATAATGCTGTTTGGTGTGTAGAGAAAATTCCGAATTTCATTGACATTTATATAAAAGTCACTGGCATTTATATGTAAGTCATTGACATTTATATAAAAGTCACTGACATTTATAACATTTAAAATGTATTAAATTAACTTTTGCTTGCCTTTTTGGAATAATATATGTATCTTTGCATGAATTTACCGAAGTGGAGCCGTTTCAGTTGTGCTGAGAGGCCCTGCTTGCGGATTTTCGGTTGCTTTTACAAGAAAAACATTAAAAATATATGGCTTCTACAAAACCAGTAATTAGAAATAAGCGCAGAAACAATATTCGTCTTCATCATGAGGGTACAAGCACTCTTATTGTGGCAGGACTGATTCTTGCAGTAATTTCAGTGTCGTTATGGCTTCTGGTGGGATGGAATGTTTTTTCTGTATCAGTAGTTTCGGTGCTTGGCATCATATTCCTTATAATGCTGAATTTCTTCCGTTGCCCTGTCAGAATGTTTCAGGGACCTACAACAAAATCAGTTGTGGCTCCGGCTGATGGCAGAGTGGTTGTTATAGAGGAAGTGGAAGAGAATGAGTATTTCCATGACAGAAGAATAATGGTGTCAATCTTCATGAGTCTGACAAATGTTCATGCCAACTGGATTCCTTGTGAAGGTGTCGTTACAAAGGTTTCCCACCAGTCTGGCAATTTCCATAAGGCATATTTGCCAAAGGCGAGCACTGAGAATGAACGTTCGATGGTGGTTATCCGCACTCCGCATGGGCAGGAGGTCATGGCAAGGCAGATTGCAGGAGCTATGGCACGCCGAATCGTTACCTATGCGGAAGAGGGCACTGAATGTTTCATCGATGACCACATGGGGTTCATCAAGTTCGGTTCGCGTGTTGATGTATATCTGCCGCTCGGAACGGAGATTCTTGTGAAGATGGGACAGGCTACGGTTGGAGACGAAACATTGATAGCCCGACTTAAGTGATAAATGATATGGACCGTTATGCTGCTGACTAAGAGGTGGTGTGGCGGTCTGATTGTATATGACGATATATAACTAAAAACAGTAATCAAATGAATATCCTTGTACGTAATTTCCCGAATATGCTTACTTGCGCAAACCTTGTCTGCGGATGTATAGCGATAGGTGCGGCTTTTCATCACAGTTTTTCCACTTCGTTCCTCTTTATCCTCATAGGGGCGATGTTTGATTTCTTCGATGGTCTTGCGGCTCGTGCTTTGGGCGTTTCCGGACGTCTTGGGGTGGAACTCGACTCTTTGGCTGATGTTGTTACATTCGGAGTGGCTCCTTCGGCAATGGTGTTCACACTGTTTACGAAAGTGCAGTATCCGTCTTTCATGTATAATGACTTCTGGTTCACTGTGCTGCCTTTTACTGCTTTCCTGATGGCGGCATTCTCTGCCATGCGTTTGGCCAAGTTCAATATAGACGAACGTCAGCACACTACATTCATAGGAATGCCAACTCCGGCAAATGCCATTTTCTGGGCAGCAATGCTTTCGAGCAGCGAAGATTATCTTTGCTCGCCACGTTTTAATGTGCTGTTCCTTCTTGCATTTGTAGTGCTGTTCTGCTGGCTTTTAGTTTGCAATGTGCCAATGTTTGCACTGAAGTTCAAGAACCTGTCATGGGCAGACAACAAGGCTAAGTTTGTTTTCATAGTCATTTCGGTTCTGATACTGGTTGCAAGTGCTGCGGCAGGAGTTTGTGACGGCAATGTGGTGAAAACCCTCTCACAGGGCATTGCGTCAGTGATAGGATTCTATATTATTTATTCTATAATAATGTCTTATTTTCAGCGTGGCGATGAACAATAAACACTCCTGAGTGTTAGTTTTTCTGTCTTTAACTTCTCATTATATTTGTGTTAGGGCTTTAGGCTCGGCATGAGTGTTTTATAAATTTAATTAGGCTACTATGTTGGAAATACTATTAATAATTCTTCTCTTGTTCTTTATCCTTATATTCGGTGTCGGTGCTTTTTTCTTTGCTTTTCTGCGCCGTATTTTCGGAGGGACAGGAGTGAAGAGCGGATTCAACTCGGGCGGATTCCGTTCGGCTTCAAATTCTGACTCAGGAACACATAAGGAGAACGCTGCAAAGAAAAGCGGTGCGCCGAAGAATAAAAACAAGATTTTCTCAAGTGACGAAGGCACTTATGTGGATTTTATAGAGGTGAAGGAATAAGAAACCATAAGTCATGCTTTCATTGCTTTTTGCTCTGTGAATAACGGCAAATGCTATCGTAGTATGCATGATTCATCAAAGATTTTCTCTTATAACATGATGTGACAATAATGGAACAGGACGAAAGATTCATGCGTGAAGCTTTGGCTGAAGCAAGAAAGGCTTTGGCCAAGGATGAAATTCCTGTCGGCGCGGTTGTTGTGTGCAATGGAATGATTATTGGACGGGGACATAATCTGACAGAAACGCTCCACGATGTTACTGCCCATGCGGAAATGCTGGCTATAACAGCGGCTGAGGAATATCTGAATGGAAAGTATCTTGACAAGTGTACTTTGTATGTTACGGTGGAGCCGTGCGTCATGTGTGCCGGCGCTATTGGATGGTCGCAGTTGGGAAGGCTTGTTTATGGTGCTTCGGATGAAAAGCGTGGCTTCCAAATACTGGCTCCTAAAGCTCTGCACCCTAAGACTGAAGTCGTCAAGGGGCTTTTGGCTGAGGAGGCTTCTGGGATGATGAAAAATTTCTTTAGGAACAAAAGATAAGTGAGATATGGTGGATGGTGTTCGCTATATAAGTTTGGACGAAACGGATTCGACTAATGCCTATGCCAGGTCTTTGCCTGAAGGAGATTGCTGTACTGATTACCTGACGGTAGTTACAGCTGATTCACAGACGGCAGGCAGAGGGCAGAAGGGCAATTCGTGGGAGTCGGAACCAAAGAAAAACCTGACATTCAGCGTGGTGTGCAGACCGGAATTCCTTTTGGCCTCCGAACAGTTTGTTCTGTCACAGGCTATGGCAATATCCATTCGTGAAGTTCTTTCTGATTATTTTGATGACGTAAAGGTGAAATGGCCTAACGACATTTATTGGAAAGACAAGAAGATTAGCGGCACATTGATAGAATGTGATCTGAAAGGTAAGTCAATCAGCAGATGTGTCATTGGGACGGGACTGAATGTCAATCAGGAATTGTTTCTGAGCGATGCTCCTAATCCGGTGTCAATGGCACAGGTGACAGGCAGAGAATATGATAAAGAAGAAGTCCTTGATAAGGTATTGGCGCGTTTTCTTCATTATTACCGTATGTTGCAGAATGGCAAGTATGACGAAATAAGAGGCATATATATGGATTCCTTATATCGGCGTGAAGGACTTTTCCCCTACGCAGATGCAGAAGGAGAGCTCTATGCGGAGATTTTTGCATTAAGCCATTCGGGTCGTCTGTCGCTTAGGCGTGAGGATGGAATGATAAAAGATTATGAGTTTAAGGAAGTGAGATTCATCATTTAGAGTCTTTGGCCGAAATTGGAGTGCTGGGATAACGGATTAACATCAGCGCGCCCCAAAAAAAGCTCTTCTTCTGATTGCATAATCAAACAGCATTCTTATATTTGCAGAAATTATAACTGAAAAAACAGAATACAAACTCTAAAAACAAGGATAATTATGAATTTTATAGAAATTTGTCTTGCACGCTTTTCTGCAAGAAAATATACAGAAGAACCAGTTTCTGATGAAGACATGACTTATATACTTGAGAGTCTTCAGGCTGCTCCGTCAGCTGTGAATCGCCAGCCATGGAAGTTTGTCATCGTGAAAACTCAAGAGGCTCGTGAGCGTCTTCAGCTCTGTTACGACCGTGACTGGTTCAAGACTGCTCCTGTATATATCATTGCATACAAGAACAAGAATGAGGAATGGGTGCGCAAGTTCGACAAAAAGCCGCATGGCGACATTGATGTGGCTATAGCTGTTGAACATATATGTCTTGCCGCTACAGATTGCGGATTGGGCACTTGCTGGGTGTGCAACTACAATCCTGAAATTCTTGTTGAGCAATTCCCTCAGTCGGAAGAATTTGAGCCTGTTGCAATAATACCGCTTGGACATATTGCGCCAGATTGTCCGAACAAGGGGAAAGACAGGAAAGACCTCTCTGCCATAATTGAGACAGTATAGATTTTCGGAGGAACCAAGTCCTCCGTTTTCTTTGTAATATCATGCCTAATGAATACTAAGTCAATACAGATCGTAGATTATAATTATCCGCTTCCGGATGAAAAGATTGCTAAGTTCCCTCTGACAGAGCGCGACAGCAGCAAACTGCTGGTATATAGAAAGGGTGAAGTGACAGAAGACAAGTTTACATCGCTTCCGGAGTATTTGCCATCGGGCTCGCTGATGGTTTTCAACAATACTAAAGTGATACAGGCGCGCTTGCATTTCCGAAAGGAAACGGGAGCGCAGATAGAGGTGTTTTGTCTTGAGCCTGCATCGCCAAATGATTACGTCCTTAATTTTCAGGCAACGCAGTCATGCTCATGGTATTGTCTTGTTGGAAACTTGAAAAGATGGAAAGAGGGGGTGTCCTTGTCTCGGATTGTTGAAGTCAAGGGTAGGCAAGTTGTTTTTTCTGCTGTAAGGAAAGGAGAGCACGGAACAAGCCACCTGGTTGAATTTACGTGGGATGATGCAGAAGTGACGTTTGCTGATATGCTTGAAGCGGTGGGCGAACTGCCAATCCCGCCGTACCTGAACAGAGAGACTCAGGAAAGCGACAAGCGTACATACCAGACTGTTTATTCCAAGATAAAAGGTTCTGTGGCTGCTCCGACTGCTGGACTGCATTTCACTGAGCGTGTACTGAAGTCGCTCGATGAGTCGGGCATTGACCGCGAGGAACTGACTTTGCACGTAGGTGCCGGCACATTCAAGCCTGTCAAGAGTGAAGATATTGGTGGGCATGAAATGCACTCTGAATATATTGTGGTGAAGAAAAGTACGATAGAAAAACTGATTGTCCATGGTGGCGAGGCGGTTGCTGTTGGTACAACGTCAGTCAGAACTCTTGAAAGTTTGTACTATATAGGCGCAAAGCTTGCCCATAATCCTGATGCGACTGAAGAGGAACTGCACGTTGAACAGTGGTCGCCCTATGATGGTTCGGCAGTTGTTGAAGGTAAGGAACTGACTACGCTTGAAGCTTTGCAGAACATTCTTGATTATCTCAACAGAAATAATCTTCAGGCCTTGCATACGAGTACACAGATTATTATTGCTCCAGGATATGAATATCATGTTGTGAAACTCATGGTAACAAATTTCCATCAGCCTCAAAGCACATTGCTTCT
>JAFTTD010000141.1 GCA_017466965.1 Bacteroidaceae bacterium | reverse complement strand
TGAATGTAGTTTAAAATAATATTTAAAAAGCGTTAATCTTTTTGTTTATTTTATGATTAGTGCGTCTTGCTTAGTGTTCATTATTATGTTCTGTTTTTGTTTGTTGTTCAGATTATTATTTATAATTTTGCTTTGAAAAAATTGAAATGATATATGATTAAATCAATTGAGACAACAGGCGGATGTTTTCTGCTTGCAATAATGACAGCAGTTCTGTTTGTGTGTTGCGAAAAAAATTCTGCAAATCTTTCGGAAAAGCTTGATGAGGTGAAGTCGCTTCTGTATGTTAACAGAGTGGAAGAAGCTGCGAATATTCTTGATTCTGTTTCTTATGAAGTAAGAAGTTGCGGAAAGAGTCTGCTGATGAAGTATGACATGCTGTATGTTCAGGCTAAGAACAAGGCTTACAAGTCCATTTCAGATGAAAAGGAAAGGATGGAGCAGGTGGTTGAGTATTATTCAAAGAATGGCACAGCGGACGAGAAGATGGAGTCGTGCTTGCTGCTTGGCAGTGTATATAGGGACATTGGTGACGCTCCTATGGCTCTGGAATGGTTCGAGAAGGCTATCCAGCATGGGAACGATGGGGCTGATGACAGGATAATGATTGCTAAGATACATGGGCAGAAAGCTGACTTGTTCTATAAACAGCAGATGACAGAAGACGCTATGCTGGAAACGGACAGGGCGATTTCCATAGCAGAGAGGGAAGGCAACAGGTCTCTTTATGTGAACGGTATGGCTTTTAAAACGAACATATATTACCAAATGCATAATCTGGACTCTGTAAAGGCTATCACTGAAGATGTATATGATATTCTGTTGAATGAGTTCAATGACACCGTACAGGCAGTTGTGGCTCTTTCCCCGCTGTTCACAATATATGTTGACAGTGGAATGGTTTCGCAAGCCAAGCCGCTGATAGAAAAATACGAGAAACATTCCGGATTTTTTGATGAGGAAGGCAATGTGATTGAAGGAAAGGAGGTTCACTATGTGGTGAAAGGCGACATCTGCCGTCATGAGGGAGACATGGAGATGGCGGAACACTACTACAGGAGGGGCACAAAGACAAAGGATCTCGCCAACAAATATGCAGCATATAACGGACTGCTGAAGTTATTCATAGCGAAGATGGAAAATGATTCCATTACTAAATACTCCATGCTTACAAATTTAGCTCTTAAGCAGTACTTCGACGAGGCTTACACACTGAATCTGCAGCAGATGAATTCTGTTTTCAGCTATCAGCACCATAAGGATGAAAAAGAGAAGCAGGAGAGGAAAGCAACCAAAGCTGTGAACTCATTGATGATAGTAGTAATGTGCGTGATAATAGTTTGCATCGCTTCAATGGCAGTATGGCTGAAATGGAAATGGAAGAAAAAGGCTGAACTTATTGAAGCGCAGAAAAAGATAGAAGAGGCTAAGGCAGAGGCTTATCAGTATATGCTCGAAATGAACGAGGCCAAAATGCAGTTAGATGCTCATATTAAGGAAATGGAGCTGTTGGAAGACAGGATTGCTCATATAGGAGAAGGGGACAGCGTTAAAACGGAAGAGATGGAGGCCTCAAAAATAAAATTGGAAGAGTATAGGAATGTGACTGAAGTTATACGTGAAAAAATAAAAAAACTTGAAGGAGACTTTAACAGCATATCTGATGACGAAGATGCTTATATACTCAAGGTCATGATGAACAAGGTTTTCAATTCGGAAACAGATAAAAGTATATCATTCGAAGAGTGGAATATGTTAGAGGATTATGTGTCAAATGCCTACCCTTGCTTTATAAGCAATTTGGAAAAGAATGTGGAAAAATTAAGCAAAGAGCAAAAGCATGTGTCATTATTGATTGTATTGGGCATAAAGCCATCGCATATTGCAATAATCATGAATAAGGACAAATCTACAATCTCTCAGATACGCAAAAGAATATACGAAAAGGCTTTCAACATGAAAGTTTCATCGAAGGAGGCTGATGAATGGATAAGAAGTTTGAGTAGGTAAGGGGGAATTTTTAATTATGAATTATGAATTAGGAACAATCGTGCAAATGAGAGCAGAATCAAGTTTACTTGAATTATGCCGAGTGCAGCCGATTGGAGGCGAAGCCAATTATGAATTAGGAGTTAAGGAGTTAAGGAGTTAAGGAGTTAAGGAGTTCAGACAAATGCATGGGGTGGCATTGCCTACCTTATAACCTCAAAACCTCAAAACCATATAACCTCCAACAGCTTACCTTAAAACCTTATAACCTTAAAACCATATAACCGTAAAAAAGAGGGAGTTCAGGAGTTCAGAAGT
>JAFTTD010000140.1 GCA_017466965.1 Bacteroidaceae bacterium | reverse complement strand
TTGTCAATGTCGTCAAAGTCATTTAACATCATTTCTGCCCAACTGTAAAATTTGTCAAGGCTTACCTCGCTGTTAGTCACGTCAACGAATGCTTTGTGTAGATAGCAGCACAAACTTATGGGATCAGCCAATGTCTGTTTGCTTAATGCTTGGAACATTTCGCTGATAGTGACATATCGGGGACTCCATATAGGTCTCTCTGTCGTTTGTACTAAATACTGGTTGAAAAATAAGTTTGCACGCTTGTTTGGAAATATAATGGTCAAATCTTTCAGATTACCTCCTGTTTGAATTATAAGGTCTTCTGCTACTGATTTTAGGAATGATTGCATTTGATATAAAGTGTAAGTGTAAATGTTTATGATTAATGTATTGATACTTAGTTTTTTATTGTGAAATGTTTATAATGTCATTTCTGTGTATGTACCATATGTGGCCAGCGATATTGCTGTATCCCATTTGCTTTAGAAGATTTATGTATGTTTTGACTTGTTCTACATCTTTGTCGTTTTGTTTTCCAGTTTTGTAATCTATGACTAAGGTCTTCTCTCCGTTTGTTATTACTCTGTCCGGACGGTGTTCTTTAATGTTGCCATTGCTGTCCTTGTGCAGTATAGTACATTCATTAATAACTTCCCATTCAGGTGCGAACCACTCTTTAACTTCTTTTTTGTTAAATGCTTTTGTGACGATGGCTCTTGTTCGTTCCCTGTGACTGATGTCTTTGAAATGGCCTTCTGAGTCCAATGTTCTGATAGCATGGGGAATGTCTTCTGGTACAACGATTAGCTCGAGTAAATGGTGAAACATTAGTCCTTCGTCAATGAACTCCTGCATTTTTTGTTCTTCGTCACAATCTTCTGAATCATGGTTGATGAACTTTATTGATTTATTTGATTGCTTAAATTCCGGAAAATCATCATGTCTTATGAACTTCACTTTGGCAGGACAGAAGTTTGTTTCAAGAACATTAGTTTTTTCTTTGTTAGCATCTTTTGCTTCTATTTCCTTTTCTTTGCTTTTCATCATCTCACCATAGCAGAAAGTGCTCATTATGCCATCTATTTCTTCAGAATAGTCTGTCGCTGGCAAAGATTCTTTTATTAGATTGTTTACACTGTATCCTGCGGATTTGTTTCCTGAGTTGCCCGCTATTATTATCAAATTGTTTTTAGCTCTCGTGAATTCAACGTACAGGATAGTCATTTTGTCAAAGTAGTTCTTTAACAGTTCTAAATCGTAGTCTGCAGAGAAAATAGACTCTTTTGTTTCTTTTGTGAAATTTACAGGGGTTAATGGCAGCTCATCGAATGGATGCTCTTTTGGGGTACACCAGATTAGGTCTGTATATTTTCCGCCCATTCTCCAATCACAGAACGGTATTATGACTGTATGAAACTCCAATCCTTTAGATTTATGTATAGACATCATTCTTATTCCGTCTGCATTTCCGTTTGGGATAGTTTGTTTTCTGAGTTTGTCTTCCCAGTATTCTAAAAATTCGTCAATGTCGTCTGTCTGCTCGTTTGTGAATGCTGATACTTTATCAAAGAAGGCAAAGAGATATGCGTCTTCTCCTTCAATACTGCTAAGGTTGCAAAAAGAATAAATCTTTTCACACAGCTCATATAATGGAGTGATACGCAGTGCCTGTATGTTGTTGTCGTGTAATTGTTCAGGAATCAGTTCTTCTACTTCTTTATCAGATAACATGAATACACTGTTGAAATCGTCCTTTATTATATTGTTGTGGCAGACATGTGTCTGGTATCTGTATGCAAGCAGTATTTTGGTGTACTTGTCGTTGTTTCTGCTTAGCAATTTGAGAGCGCTTATGATTATGTTTATAGCAGGTGAAGCGTCGAGCCTGAACGCCTCGTCACTTACAACGGTTACTTCGGGGAGATATGTGGCCAAAAACTCTGTTACAAGAGGTATGTGGTCGTTGATTCTGGTAAGAATAGCAATGTCGCTTTGGTTTACTCCTTTTTCTATTAATGCTTTAATATTATCTTTTATTCTGTTTAGACACAGGTGTTTATAATTTAAAAAGTCTGTTTCGTTTTCGGATGTTTCAGATAGTTTGAAAAGAAGCTCTGCTGTGTTTTCGTCGTTCTCGTCAATTTTCTTTTTGTCACAGTCGAGATACTCAACTTTAACATATCCCTTGCCTAAATTCTTTTTTGCAATAATCTGTACAACGTCATTGTATGCCATCGACATGTCTGTAGATTTGTTTCCTGTTAATTCTTCATACCTACAGTTCAAGTTAGTTTCTGCATTTCTGAAAAAAATGTTGTTGAAGTCAATAACTCTTTCAGAACTGCGATAGTTGGTTTTTCTTTCTAAAATTTCTGTTTCTTGAGAGAAATATCCGGATTTTATGTTGTTAAGAATACTCCAGTCGCTGTTTCTCCATCTGTAAATACTTTGTTTTACATCTCCTACAATCAAGCACTTGTTGTTTTCAGAAAGACTGTTTGCCAATAATGGTTTGAAATTTTCCCATTGTAACGCAGAAGTGTCTTGGAACTCGTCAATCATTATATGCTTGAATTTGTTCCCGGTTTTTTCGTAGATGAAAGGAATGTCACTGCCGTCAATGATGTCGCGCAGAAAGTGTGCAGTGTCAGATAAGAGAAATCTGTTAGCCTCGTTGTTTAGACTTCTTACAGTGGTGTCTATTTCTTCAAGAAGCATCAAGTGGTTTATGTGCTGTTTTATTGCGTTTACTGTTGCGTTCTGTTTGTTGTATTATCTGATACTCTTCGCTGTTTCTGCTAAAATAGTAATCAGTTCTTTGTTGGCGAGGTCGATAATGCCTTTAGTCTTACTCCAAGCTTCAGAACTATGTAGGCATTTTTCCACTGTGGCTGTTATGTTTGGAATTTGTCCTTGTGCTATTTTTTCGAAGAAAGCATATATTCCTTTACTCTTACCAGCGAAGTCCTCCATTTGGTAGCCTTGGTCATCGCAAATTGCGATAAGTCGTTTCCCTAAATCAAGAATCTTTTTTAAAGAGTTGTCTCTTAGTGTTAGAATGTCCTTTTGGTACTCTTTGAGGAATTTTCTGTTGCACACCTTTTCCTTTATTTCTGCTCCTTTGTCAATAAATTGTTCATTGAAGATGTTCTTGCCGAAATTAGACATTTCGCTTCTTATGTCCCAATTTTTGAGGTTTTCTATATTTTCGTTTACGAATTTGCTTAACATTATGAATGTGTCGCTTCCTTCTGCTAAGTTGTTAATTATCGTTTTTACTGCTTCCTCAAGAACTTCGTTGTCGTTAAGGTCTAACTTCAAGTTTGCTGTCAAATCAAGTTCGTGCGCAAGGTCTCTAATTATTGATTGGAAAAATGAATCTATAGTTTCAATTCTGAAACGACTGTAGTCATGTGTTATAAGCGAAAGAGCCATAGAAGCCCTTTCTCTTATGAATGTTTCGGTCCAATGGCCTTTTTTTGACTCCTCGCTGTTTGCTATTTCATTATAATAAACGTCAGATTCAGTTAGTGAATGAGCTATTCCGTATAGTTGACTAAGAATGCGTGTTTTCATCTCTGCTGTAGCTTTGTTTGTAAAAGTTACTGCGAGTATGTGCTTGTAGTCCAGAGGATTGGATATTAGTAGTTTGATGAATTCTATAGCTAACGTGAAGGTCTTTCCACTTCCGGCGGAAGCTTTGTAAACTTTCAAAGGTTGTTTCATTTGTTCTTGCTCAGACATAAGTAATAGCCCAATTTATAAAGTGAAAAAACAAAAAGCGATGGATTCTTTCCAAGTAAGTTTTTCCTCATCATTCTTTTTGTTGTATTATAGAAATAAATATAAATTTTATCTAAACTGTAACTTGACAGTTTCAAAGCGGCATTCTCAACATGGCTGTAGTTCTTCATTTTTCCGTTAAGTTTGCTGAGTGTGCGTAAGGCTGTTTCTGATTTATCAAGAAATACATCGTTTGGCTCTAATCCTACATGCATAAGTGGATTGTCTATGTGTGATATGGCAATGTTTCTTGAATTTAATTCAACACCAAACAAGGCGTCTTCATATCCGTATTCACGACAGTTTTCATCGAGTTTTATTTGCATAAACACATCTTTTCTAATCATTAAGTTGAAAAAGGTAAGATGCATATAAGGATGCATATTGCGTTCGTTTGCCGACCGGTGCTTGTCTGCCTCTCGCTCATACTTATATCTCAGAGTAGCTTTGGGGCATGGATTTATGTCTGGTGTACAAAGGCCTCCGCAGACCACATCATGAGTTTGATTCTTTAGGTAACGTGTCAGAAACAGAGTGTCACAAACTTCAGAATCGCAGTCTATGAACAACAGCCATTCGCCTTTTGCTTTTTTTGCCATAGAATTACGGTGAGCCGCCCGTCCTAAATTATACTCGTTCACCTCGTATCTACAATAAGGATATCCGTTGATTTCGGAATTTAGTGTTACAAAATCAGAATTAGGAGAAGCGTCATCACCTACAATAATTTCGCATTTTTCGTTTAAGTGCTCGCATTGGATACTAAGTTCGTGTGCAATACTTCTGCAATCGTAGTTGTAGCAAGAAATCAGAATAGAAAGCATGCGTTTTATATATTTTGTTATTAAGAATATTGATACTAATTCTAATAAGTTCTAATAAGATATGGAATTAGTTTTCTTATTCCTTGTCGTTATTATGGAATCTTCATCCACAAATTTAAGCATTTTAATCAATACAATTATCCAAGTACAAATAAAATCATTAAATTTGCATACATATATACATAAACTTTCTTTATTGCTTATGCAACCCTTAGCAGAAAGACTACGTCCTCAGACACTCGACGAATATATAGGCCAGGCCCATCTGGTTGGTCCTGGAGCTGTTATCAGGCGGATGATAGAACAACGCCGCCTTTCATCTTTCATATTATGGGGACCGCCTGGGGTGGGGAAGACCACTTTGGCAAACATCATTGCCCGTAGTCTTCAGGTACCGTTTTTTACTCTTAGTGCAGTCACCTCAGGAGTACGTGATGTTCGTGATGTTATTGAAAAAGCAAAGTCTAGCCGTTTTTTCAATAGCCCCAATCCTATACTTTTTATAGATGAGATACATCGGTTCTCAAAATCCCAGCAAGATTCTCTGCTTGCAGCCGTAGAGCAGGGGATTGTTACTCTCATTGGAGCAACAACTGAAAACCCCTCTTTCGAAGTCATACGTCCGCTTCTTAGTCGATGTCAAGTGTATGTGCTTAATCCTCTTAATGAAGCTGATTTGCAAAATCTCATTCAAAGTGCGCTTCATCGTGATTCGCAACTCCGTGAAAGAAATATCCGTGTGCGTGATACTGCTGCTATTTTGAGATACAGTGGAGGTGATGCTCGTAAGTTGCTCAATATTCTTGAACTTGTTGCTGATGCCACACAGGAAGATGAATCAGTGGAGATAACAGATAGTCTTGTTGTTGATACTCTGCAGCACAATGCGGCGGCTTTTGATAAGGGAGGTGAATTGCATTACGACCTCATATCAGCATTCATAAAAAGTATAAGAGGTAGTAGTCCACAGGCCGCCGTATATTGGCTTGCCCGTATGATAGAAGCAGGGGAGGATCCACTTTTCATAGCACGTCGCCTAATTATATCTGCATCAGAGGATATAGGTCTTGCTAATCCCAACGCGCTTCTTCTTGCACAGTCTGCTTTTGAAGCAGTCAGTAAGATAGGCATGCCAGAAGGTCGCATTCCGTTGTCTGAAGCAACAATCTATCTTGCTACAAGTCCAAAGAGCAACTCAGCATACATGGCGATTAATGATGCACTTAATTATGTCAGAAAAACAGGTGATCTTTCTGTTCCGCTTCATTTGAGAAATGCTCCTACTGAACTCATGCACTCTCTTGGATATGGAACAGAATATAAATATCCACATGATTATCCGGACCATTATGTTGCGCAACAGTATTTGCCTGATGAAGCTGTCAACACTGTGTTTTATCGACCTCAGAACAATCAGCAGGAACAGAAAATAAGTCTGTATATGAATGGAAAGGAAAATTAGTAAATTGAAATTCAAAAGAGGATTTGTAATCTATAAGTATTTGAATATGATGTTTTAATATTTCGGCTAAACTAATACTATTTATAACTGTTTTTATTAACATATTTATACATGTTGATTTTTACATTATTAGTTTAGTAAATGTAAAAAGCTTTTAGCAAAAACGACTATAACATAATCCTATAAGACATCAAATTATGCACAATCTTGTTTTTTTTGTATAAAAAGATGATGTCTAAACTATATTTTTATTAAATTTGCAGACCGTTAAGAAATTAACAGTCGAATATATAGTAATTAATAACTAAAAAGTGAAGCTCTGCATTGATTTCATAATAATTATGGAAACATAGCGAAGTCACTAATTACAATATGGGTTTATTACAAGAAAAATTAAGTAAGTTTAGAGAACCACAAAAGTACATGGAATTGGGAATCTATCCTTACTTTAGAGAAATTGACAGCCACCAGGATACAGAAGTAATAATGAGTGGCAAAAAAGTGCTGATGTTCGGTTCTAATTCATATATGGGACTTACATACGACAAGCGTATCGTAGATGCAGCCATAAATGCTATTAAAAAGTATGGAACAGGATGCGCTGGATCAAGATTCCTTAATGGAACATTAGACCTTCATATCCAACTTGAAAACGAACTGGCCGAGTTTGTTGGAAAAGAAGAAGCACTAGTCTATTCTACTGGTTTTACTGTTAACGCAGGTGTTGTATCATGTTTGACAGGAAGAAACGACTACATACTTGGTGATGATAGAGATCATGCATCTATTGTTGACGGCCGTCGTCTATCTTATTCAACATTCTTACATTACAAGCACAATGACATGGAGGATCTGGAGCGTTGTCTTGAAAGATGTCGTCCTGATGCCATCAAACTGATAGTTACTGATGGTTTGTTCTCTATGGAAGGTGATTTGGCAAAATTGCCTGAAATTGTAGAATTAAAGAATAAGTACAATGCAAGTCTGATGGTTGACGAGGCACACGGATTAGGTGTGTTTGGTAGATGTGGTAGAGGTACTTGCGACCATTTTGGCGTGACTGATGATGTTGACTTAATCATGGGTACTTTCAGTAAGTCTCTCGCTTCTATCGGAGGATTTATTGCTGCAGACAAAGATACAATCAATTGGCTTCGTCAT
Organism: Bacteroidaceae bacterium; assembly: GCA_017466965.1. The sequence continues at coordinate 1,091 of JAFTTD010000140.1, read as the reverse complement.
ACTTCACGTACATACATCTTCAGTGCAAGTAACACACCTGCCGCTACTGCAGCAGCGATGGAAGCATTAAGAATTATGAAGGCTTAGCCAGAACGTCAGGAAAACTTGTGGAATGTAACAAACTATGCTTTGAAACAGTTCAAAGAAGCTGGATTTGAAATTGGGGATACAGAAAGCCCTATTATTCCGCTTTATGTTCGTGATGCAGCTAAAACTTTCGAAGTAACAAAGTTAGCTTTTGATAAAGGTGTGTTTATTAATCCAGTTATTCCTCCTGCATGTGCACCGCAAGACACTCTTGTCAGAGTAGCATTGATGGCCACACATACTCACGAACAAGTTGACAAATGTGTATCTATACTTGTTGACAGTTTCAAACAATTAGGATTATTAAAATAAAAAACTGATTGAAATAATACAATACTATCAAATAATAAGAGAAACGATATTATGATTAACCAAGTAATAACATAATATCGTTTCTCTTTATTTATATGCAAACTATTTGAAGCACGAATACAATATACACTCTATTGGCCCTTATTGTGGAGACTGAAACAAAACATGCATAAGAAGAAGCACATAATAAATAACAAAATGCAACACAGCTATTAAAATTTCATAATTATCAAAAACAGACAAAACCCTAGTATATTCAATTGTACACATAAATATAGAGCCACAAATAGCTGTTAGAAAATAATGCCGAACATTTACAAGCAACTTAGCATGTGCCTCCGCTACATCCATGAAGGAAGCAAAACGTCCGGACATGCATCCATATAGATTACCTTGTATGTAGAATAAGAATAACAACAGCAGAATCCATCCTTTATACATCGGAGAATTATAAAAATCACCAAAAGTGCCATATAAGATTCCCCTACTCATCATAGATATTACTGCAATAGTCAGCACATATAAAACAGTTGTTATCAGAACTACATACATAGCCCGCCTTTGTTTTAATGAAAATGAATGTTTAACAGTGAAAAGGCGCGCAAGGAATCCAGACTCTTTTACAACGCTAATAGCCATCAGAATGAAAACCACCATAGACAAGGGGATATTCTCTATATTCTGTTTTGCAT
>JAFTTD010000139.1 GCA_017466965.1 Bacteroidaceae bacterium | reverse complement strand
GAGAAGGGTCTTTGCGGAAAAGAAGAAAGAGGTTGGAAAGGGATATTTTGTATCTGGCAAATCATTGCCAGCCGAACTTTTCTCTTCATATAAACCTGGTTTTTATGAAATAGAATTGTTTGCAGAAGATACATTGCATGAAGACGGAAAGATGAAAATAGATACTGTATCCGCAAAAATAGAATTTGCACTGTTTTCTTCTCGCAAATCAAGTTTTAATGCGTCTAGAGATTTTTTCTATTCCTCATCTGATAAGTTCTCTGCTTCTGCCCCAGCGGATATATATTTCAAATCCAAGTATGGAGACATTTATGTATATTGGTTTGCCGTTTCAGAAAAGGGACTTATAGAGCATGGATGTGAACGTTTGAAAAATAAAATTAAGCATTTCCGTTATGATTATAAGCCAGAATACGGTGACGGAATATCATTATCATTGTTTTATGTGAAGGATGGTGAAGTGCATTATTTCAATAAAAAGATAGAGAAGGAGAGACAGAACAAAGATTTGACGCTGAGATGGGAAACTTTCAGAGACAAGCTGAAACCAGGTCAGGAGGAAGAGTGGAAACTTAGTGTCACTGATGCAGAGGGCAAGAATGTATGCGCCGAAGTCATGGCGACAATGTATGACTCTTCTCTTGATGCGATATGTCCTCATAACTGGTATTTCTTTTTGATGAATAACTCTGTCATTCCAAATATATGGCATTATGACAATAGGTTTATAAACAGTGGAGCGTATTGTTCCCTTAGATTCCCGATGCAGCAATTCAATGTGGAGGGACGCGCCTTTGATGAATTTATAAGAATGCCTTTTGCTAATATACGAATGTCCAGCGGTGGTGTAAGAATCGGAAGGGCGTTCATGCAAGACGGGAATGCTCTGATGCTTAAATCCTCAAACTTCTCAATGCCTACAGAAGTGGTTGTGGAAGAGGAAACATCTGAGTCCGATGTTGTTGATATGGAACAGGATAACAGAGAAAATGTTGCTGTACGAGAGAATTTTTCAGAAACAGCATTCTTCTATCCTCAACTGCTCTCGGATGATAATGGAAACGTCACACTTAAGTTTACATTGCCTGAAAGTCTTACAATGTGGAACTTCATGGCTTTTGCACATACTAAAGACATGAAACATGGAATGCTTAAAGCTAAAGTCACGGCAAGCAAAGACTTTATGCTTATGTCAAATGCACCAAGATTTTTGCGTGCCGATGATCGTGCAAGTGTTCCTGTAAGTATTGTAAACAGGACAGAAGAACAAATAGCAGGTGAAGTCATAATTAAATTTTATGATTATAAGTCAAACAAAATGCTTCATACGCAAAAACTGCCGTTTAAAGTTGAGAGTAAACAAAGTGGCTCTGTAGCATTTGATTTTGATGTCAGTTGGGACGTTCCGGTTGTTGTTTGCCAAATAGAAGCCAACGGACACGGATACAGTGATGGTGAGCGTATTTTTATCCCTGTATTGGGAAACATTAGGTCCGTGACAAATGCACATCCTTATTTCTTGGATAAAGGTGAAAGTGTTGAAATGGAACTGTCTGAACTTTTTGCCGAGGGCAGTACTGACAGAAAACTCTTCATTGAACATTATGATAATCCGGTGAATTACGTATTTATGGCTTTGGGTGAATCTGTTTCTTCTAAAGCAGATGATGCTGTTTCGTTGGCTACAGCTTATTTTGCACAAGGTGTATCGACTCGTCTTGCAGACTCTGTTCCAGAAATAAGACGTTTGATAGAAAGTCTTGAACAATCTGAAATATCTTTATCAGCAAAGGAAAGTCCATTACAGAAGAACAATGAATTCAAGGAAATTTTGTTGCATGAGTCGCCATGGACAAATGAATCTGACAAGGAAACATCTCGTTTGCATTTCCTGAAAAACCTTGTTGACAAAAACTATTCGGCGTATATTTTAAGTCAGACAGGAGCAAAGCTATCTCGTCTGCAGAACGAAGACGGTTCGTGGAGCTGGTTTGAGGGAATGCCAGGCAATGTTTATATAACAATGTCAGTAGTTGAACGTCTGGCTGAGCTTGAAACTATATACGGACAAACATCATTGCACAAAAATATGCAAAGAGCAATGGAGTGGCTTGACAGGGAGGAAATGAAATCGTACTCTGAGGCGAAAAAACAAAAGAGGGGCGTAAAGAATAATAAGTTAGCTATATCAGAAAGAACAGCACGCTATCTGTATGTTTCTTCCCTTGTTAAGAGAACATTTACTGAAGATATGGAGAATATGATAAATGATTATCTTAAAATTGCGTCGAAGAGTATTTCTAATTTGACAATTTACGGGCGTGCCAATATTGCTTGTGCGATGAATTCTTACGGAATGAAGTCTGTGTCAGTTGATTTTGTGCGTTCATTGCGTCAGCATACTGTGCTAAACAGAAAATACGGAAGATATTTTGATTTGTCTGCATATAGCGTCACATGGTGTGACTATAACATGACTGCCCATCTTGCCGCGATGAAAGCCATGAGCCTGCACAGAGATGCATTTAGTGATACTCAAACTTATCTTGATGAAATGTTGAAATGGATTGTGGTTCAGAAGCGAACGCAGTTATGGGCTGCACCACGGTTGGCTGTAAACGCGTCGGAAGCAATGATTTCATATTCTTCAAAACTGCGTCCTTCGGCTGTTGGAACGAATGAGTCGGGTGTCTTGATAAATGGACATTCTGTTTCTTTGCAACAGAGTGGTTCGGTGTCTATTCCTGAATTGAAGGATAGCATTATTTGCCGTATTGTTGCTGATGAAGCATCAAATAAAACAATAACTCTGAGCCATAATTCAAACCAGATGGTATGGGGCTCTGTTTATGCGCAGTCAACAGGAGATATAAGGAATACTAAAGCTACTTCAGGCCAGAATCCGTTGCGAATAAAACGCACATTGTATGTGGAAAGATTTGCAGACGGCGCCACTGTGTGGGTAGAGAATCCTGATACAGTTCATGTTGGTGAGAAAGTCAGAATACGCTATTCCTTATCAGCGGACATGGGAATGGATTTCATTCAGATAAGAGCTTCTCATCCGTCTTCTTTTGAACATGTAAATAATTTGTCGGGTACAAGGTGGCAGGGAAATACGTGCGCATACGTATCGCCGCATGATGCCTCAACAGATATATTCTTCTCTTCATTGCCGAAAGGTACCTTGACGTTCGATTGTGAAATGCGGGTTACAAGAAAAGGTGTATATGCAATGGGCACTGCCACAGCACAGAGTGCATACGCTCCTGCATTTATAGCTCATGCGGCAAATAAGACCATTGTGGTGACGGAGTGATAGAGGATGCTTTTTGTTGTTGCTGTTCAGAAAAAGGTTATGAGGTTATAAGCGAAGCGACTTAATAACCTCATAACCTTTTTTTGAACTTGCGAAAGTTGAGCTATTACAAGATTTTATTTCAATCCTCTGTTTTTGAGCAGTGGCTCTATTCCAGGCTCTTTGCCTCGGAAATTCACATACATGTCCATTTCGTCGTCAATACAGCCTGGCTTCAAAACGAACTCACGGAATTTCTTTGCAACCTCTGTGTTGAATATGTTGCCTGTTTCCTTGTAAGCTTCAAATGCATCAGCATCAAGGACTTCAGACCACAAGTAGCTGTAATAGCCTGCAGTGTAACCTCCGCCCATGGTATGGTTGAAGTATGTTGTGCGATAGCGAGCAGGAATTTGGCTGAGAAGACCTTTTTCAGCGAGTGTCTTGTTCTCAAATTCCATAACGTCGAAATCGGCAGGTATCTCTTTCATTGTGTGGAAATCCATATCGAGGAGAGATGCCGCAACATATTCTACTGTTGCAAAACCTTGACCGTATTTGCCGCTTTCTGTCAGCTTCTCAACAAGTTCGGCAGGCATCACTTCTCCTGTTTCATAATGCTTGGCATATTCTTTGAGCATGTCCGGTTCGAACACCCAATGTTCGTTCACTTGTGACGGGAGTTCAACGAAATCTCTTGCCACTCCTGATACACCGCTATAGTGCACGTCGCGGAAGAAGTTGTGGAGCGCATGGCCAAATTCGTGGAACATGGTTTCTGCTTCGTCGGCTGTAAGCAATGCAGGCTGTCCGGCTGCAGGCTTTGTGAAGTTGCATACGATGGTTACTACTGGAGCCACTTTCTTGCCGTTTTCGTACGACTGTCCTCTGTATTGTCCGCACCATGCTCCGCCGCGTTTGCTTTCGCGAGGGAAATAGTCGAGATAGAGCACTCCGAGGTGGCTTCCGTCATGATCCTTGCATTCAAATGCTTCTGCATCCGGGTGAGGAAGCGGAATGTCTTCAATAGCAGTGAATGTTATGCCGTACAGTTTGTTGGCAAAGAGGAACATTCCGTTGCGCACATTCTCAAGTTTGAGGTATGGACGGATAAGGTTTTCGTCAAAATTGAATTTCGCTTTCTTTGCGCGGTCTGCATAGTAACGCCAGTCCCAACCTTCAGCCTTGAAATTCTTGCCTTCCTTCTTTATTTCAGCGTTGATGTCAGCGAGTTCCTCATGAGCTTTTTTCAGGGCTGGCTCCCAAACTTGGTTGAGCAGGTTGTAAACAGCCTCGGATGTTTTAGCCATGCGGGTTTCAAGCACAAACTGCGCATAGTCTTCATATCCCATGAGCTTGGCTTTTGCAAGACGTGCAGCCACGAGCTTGGCGCATACGTCCTTGTTGTCATTCTCATTGCCATTGTTTCCGCGGTTTATGTAGCCATTGAAGATTTTTTCTCTCAATTCGCGGTTGTCGGCATACTGAAGGAATGGCATCACGCTCGGATTGTGAAGTGTGAATATCCATTTGCCTTCCTGGCCTTCTGCCTTAGCCGTTTCTGCTGCAACTGCTATCAGATTGCCTGGCAGGCCTGCAAGATCCTCTTCCTTGTCTATCACGAGCTTGAAAGCGTTTGTCTCTTTCAGCATGTTCTGT
>JAFTTD010000014.1 GCA_017466965.1 Bacteroidaceae bacterium | reverse complement strand
TCGCTCAATGTCTTTATTCCTGAATCGACTACGCTGGGCAGAAATGGAAATTTCATTTTCAATTTCGGCAATTCCAGTTCGGCGGGATACATGTTTTTCGGAGCAAACGAATCACGCTTCTCCATTACCCGAACCAATTATAGTGCCGAACAGACTGTCTCTGCGCGCAAGCAGTTCCCTAAAGGTGAGTGGAAGAACCTTGTATATGTTCAGAAAGGCACAACAGGATATGTATATATTGATGGAGTGGAGCAGGGCAGTGGCAATGTGCGCCTCCTGCCTTCAAGGTTGGGTGAAACAACACAGAACTGGCTCGGACGTTCACCTTACAATGGCGATGTGGCATTGAGAGATGCCAAGTATTCTGACTTCAGAATTTACGATACAGCTCTCACGCCCGAAAATATCAGCGTTCTGTGTAACGATGAGGGACTGCTGATGCTTAATGCTGATATTTATCAGAAGAAGATTGATGCATTCGTTTCTGAATGGGATCTCGACTTCTCTGATGTGAGAACAGACATCGATTTTCCTTCGGTAGTAGGTGATGGCATAAATGTATCGTGGACATCAAGCGATGAGGCTTTGATTGCAGCAGACGGAAAGGTTACTCGTCCGGCTGTAGGACAGTCGGATGCCGAACTAACGCTTACAGCCACTTTGACAAAAGGCAAGGCAACAAGCGAGAAAGTCTTCAATGCTGTCGTGAAGGCGCAGATGAATGACGCCGATGGAGCAGAATACGATTTGTCGAAGCTGCAAATCAATGCCTATCTGCCTAATCTGCGTAAGGATATTACGCTGCCAACTTCTGCAACAGAAGGCTCTGTAATAACATGGCAGTCGAGCAATGAGGAATATATTACGAATGATGGAAAACTCCAGAAACTCTCTCCTGTAGGAGCTGGAAAGGCAGAGGTGACACTCACAGCCACTGCAACGAAGGGAGAAGCCGTAGCCACTCGCGACTTCACCGTTTATGTTGCAGAGGATGAAGGATACAGCTCATATCTGTTTGTCTATTTCCCAAGCAACAGCAATGAACATCTGTACTACGCATTAGGAACTGACGGATTCAACTTCAGACCTCTCAATGATGGCAAGCGGGTGATGTCGAGCGATACTGTAGCCATTAAGAAAGGAATCAGAGATCCGCATATCCTTCGTGGTCAGGACGGAAAGACATTCTACATGGTGGCAACAGACATGAAGAGTGCAGAGGGATGGAGTTCGAACAGAGGTATAGTGATGTATAAGAGTACAGACCTTGTGCATTGGACACACAGCACCGTTCATTTCCCAACACGTTTCCCTGAGTGGAAGAATGTGACACGCGTGTGGGCGCCTGAAGTTATTTGGGATCCTGACTATGTGAATACAGATGGTACAAAAGGGCGTTACCTTGTCTATTTCTCACTGCTGACAAACGATGGAAAGTGCACATACGACAAGATTCACTACTGTTATGCCAATGACGATTTCACCGACTTGATGACCGACCCTGTATATTTCTACGACCGTGGCTCTGCCACTATTGACGGTGACATAGTCTATAATCCGCACGACAGCCTTTATCACATGGTTTATAAGAACGAAGGTTCAGGCGGAATATGCCAGGTGACAGCCAAAAGACTAACTCCCGAACCGGGACAACCGGACGGAAGCCAGTGGAGCGAACCTTCAGGAACTTTGCAGCAGACAAATGTTGCAGTAGAAGGAGCCGGAATGTATCGTCTTATCAATACAGACACATGGATTCTGATGTACGACTGCTACAGCAACGGATACTATCAGTTCTGCTCTTCTGAAGACTTAGTAAACTTCAAGCTTGAGGCACAGACAACGACAAGCGGAGCTTTCACACCGCGTCATGGAACCGTATTGCCAATAACGCCAGAGGAAACAGCCCGTTTGCTAAAGGCATTCCCTTACGACAGTTCCACTGCAATAGAAGATCTCCCGTCTGCTTCTGAAATAACCAAGTCGTACTATATCTCACTGAATGGCACCATTCTTGGCACATCACTCCCCGAACATTCCGGCATATATCTGCAGAAGAATATACACCGGGATGGAACAACAAGAGTTGTCAAGATTCTGAAAAGATAAGTGAGAGGATAATAAAACTAAAGTAGAAAAGCGGATGTGTTTGCATCCGCTTTTCTACTTTTTATCTACTTCTTAAATGAGGATAATTCTTTTCTCGATATACTATTTTTATTCAGCAGGGGCCCATTTGCAGCGTACAGGTGAAACGATTGCTCCTTCTTCCTTTAACGCCTTCATGGCTTTTTCCCCTTCCTTTTTGTCCAGACCGCTAAGTTCTGAAATCTTTCCTGCGTTCATCGGAGTTCCAGCCTCTTTCATTGTAGCC
>JAFTTD010000013.1 GCA_017466965.1 Bacteroidaceae bacterium | reverse complement strand
TGAGTTTGCAATGCCACCCTATGCATTCGTCCCTTTTTAACTCCCTAATTTTAACTCCTACTTTTAACTCCTAATAATTTAACTACTTAACTACTCTAACTCCTTAACTTCTTAACTCCTTAACTACTAAATGATCTCCCCCCAATATGACAGATTTACTAATATATATCGCCAAGGCAGCAGTAACGCTCACACTGCTATATTCACTCTATGGTATTTGCCTTAGGAGAGAATCGTTCCATTCGCTCAACAGGGCAGTACTGGTAACAATTCTGATAGCATCAGTAGTCATGCCGTTCGTTCATGTTGCGACACCTTTCCACAGCCTTTTCAGTTGGATAATCAATCCGAAACCTACAGAAGGGATTATCGACTACGGGGCTATCACTGCCGTCCCTTATCTGGTAGATACACCACAGACAAACGAAGTTGCACTAACATCAGAGCCATATTCCGTAAGCCTCACAGAAGTGCTGTTCCTTATATACATCATAGGTGGTGCATATTTCATGTTCCGTTACCTGCTTGCTATTTTCCGCACAGTGCGAACTATACGCCAGTCGCACAAAGTGACAACTGAAAGCATTAACGGAACACACATATTGGTAAACAGCAGCCTAAGCAACTCATGCAGTTGGCTCAATTGGGTGCTGCTCACTCCTACGGATGTAGAAAAACGAAGCATCCTGACCCACGAACAGGCACATATTCGTTTGCGCCACTCTTACGACAAGATGTTATGCGAAATAATAGTACGACTCTTGTGGTTCGTACCGTTCGGATGGATGCTTCGCGAAGATCTGTCAGACATACATGAATATGAAGCCGACCGTTCAGTCATGGATGCAGGATTCGACATAGAGGAATACTGCAAACTGCTGATTCATCGTGCCACCCATATCAACATAACACCAGTGGTAAACTCCTTCAACGAAAGCAAGACCAAACAGCGCATTGCACGCATCTTTCAGCCCAAGTCTTCACGACTGTCCGTACTCAAAGCGTTCTATCTGCTCCCACTTCTGGCTATAGCCGTCGTTGCTGTTGCCGGAGAAAAACAAAAAGATGAGGGTTATAACCTGTACGTCAATACTACAACAGAGGAAGAGCCACTCATTGTCATCAACGGCAAAATCATCGACATCCCTACTCCAAGCCAACCACAAACTATACTGCAAGAATATATCGAATCACATCTCAACATCAAGCCGGAGGACATCACACACATAACAGTCCTCAAGGGCGAAACCGGCAAAGCCATATGGGGAGCAAAGGGAACCAACGGAGTCATTGAGATTCAAACAAAGAAAAAGGCTGCAGATGAAGAACCAGACCACGAAGTGTTCGTCATAGCAGAAGAATCGGCAGAATATCCCGGAGGACAAGAAGCATTGCACAGATACGTCAATACCAACTTCCACTATCCTAAGATAGCACAAGAGAATGGCGTGCAAGGAAGAGTGAACGTTGAGTTTATTGTTGAGAAAGACGGTTCAATAACAAACGTCAAAGCCACAAAATTTGACCGGTTTGGAAGAGAAAACGATTTTGACATTATAGGCTATCCCGGCACTACCGCCGACGGAACAAATTCTGAACAGAAGCAGACAATTACTCAAGCGGAAAAAATTCTGAGCGCCTCGGCTGTGGCATTAGTCCGAAACATGCCTAACTGGAAACCAGCCCGTCAGCGCGGGAATATAGTACGAATGAAGATAACTCTGCCTATTTCGTACCGTCTGCAATAAATCATAAGACTTTATAGACTAAAACACGTTATGCAAGCCCTAAAAAAAGGCTTGTACAGCCCTTATTATATCCAAAAATTAAAACCTGAAGACATGAAAACAAACAGAATCATCACATTAATTTGCGCACTCACAGTTGTATGCTTTGAGTTGAAAGCACAGACAGCAGCCGTACTTGACACAACACAATTTGTCGGTTTCTATCACTACACCATCCAGACACAAGACGATGAAGGACAGGATGTCATCGACTCTGTGCGGATGGCACTGCTTGTGGGCACTCGCGCCACCTACTCCATCAGCATCATGTCGTACAACCATGACGGAAGCCCCGGCAAAGAAATGCTTAATGCGTTCATGATGCACATTCAGTATGTACTGACAGACATGGAAAAAGCTGAAGTTACTGCAGTAGAACCATTATATCCCTATCACTATATAACAAGCGAGCCGCTTGCCAAGATTGACTGGACAATCACAGACGACACTCTCACCATTAACGGAATGCTCTGCCATAGCGCCCATGGCACTCTCTACGGCAAGCAGTGGAAGGCATGGTACTGTGATAATATACCGTCATCTGCCGGACCATGGAAACTGCGCGGACTGCCGGGACTCATCGTCAAGGCAGAGGATGCAGAGGGTATTCACTGCTTTACACTCTATGAAACCAAGAATGAAAAATGGAACATCAGTAACATAAGCAACCCTAACTATCATAAACTGAGTCGGAAAAAACTTATGGCGTTCAAGAAAAAGACATTGGGCAATCCGCGCTATGTGAAAGAACCGAACTATTACGTGCCTGAAGGTTCTGACACTGTAGCGGAATGCTATGAAAACGGCACCACCTATTATGTTGGCTTGGATTCACGCATGATGATTATACAGAAAGGCCATGTATATCAACCTCTTGAATTAGAATAAACATTATGAAACGATTAATATACTTTGCATTATTGATGTTTCTGTCCATCTGCGCAGCAGCACAAGACGCGGAAACAGTAAGAGTGAACGGACAAGTTACGGATCTGCAACATCGCCCTGTAGCAGATGTAATAGTCAAACTGACGCTCAAAGGTAGAATCCTCGCTTTCAGTACAACCGACACGAAAGGGAATTATTCGCTCAGCGTAAAAGAGATAAAGGAGGGAACATCACTGTCCTTTGCGCACATCAGCTACGAACCAGAGGAGACAACCTTGAAAGACACAGGCAAAAAGGAAATAACCGAAAACATGATACTGGTGCAGAAGAGCATAAGCCTGAAGGAAATAAAAGTGCGTGCCACTCCCCTCTTTCAGAAAGGCGACACTCTGAGCTACAATCTCGCATCTTTTCTCGGCAAAGGCGATGTCACACTTGAAGACGGACTGAAGCGTCTGCCAGGCGTGGAAGTATCCAAGAGCGGCGCAATCTCCTACATGGGCAAAGGCATATCGGCATTCAACATTGAAGGGCTCAACATGCTGGGAGGCAAGTACAATCTTGCCACCCGCAACATGGGTGCCGACATGGTGACAAAAGTGGAAGTGGTGCGCAACTACCATGCACGAAAAATTGACGAGGACAAGCCAAGCGACGAAGTGGCACTCAACATAAAACTTGCAAAAAAAGCAAAATTCAAACCTTTCGGTCAGGAAGAAGCGGGGGCTGGATATATGCAGGACGGACGCGACGAATGGTTAGGAATGCTTGGATTGACAGGCATGATGTTCACCGACAAGTTCCAGACAATCTGTTCAGCCAAGGCAGGAAACTACAAAGACTATGG
>JAFTTD010000138.1 GCA_017466965.1 Bacteroidaceae bacterium | reverse complement strand
GACTCACAAACTTAAATCGGACTCAAGGCTGCGAATTCATGGACTTGGATTCTTCTAACTTGGAAAAGTTAAACCAATGAATATAAAGAGATGAGAAAAAATGTTTTTTTGATAGTTTTTGCTGCTATGGTTATGCTTGTAGCAACTACGGCATTGAATGCGCAAGAGAAGAGCAAGAGAACTGTGAACCTGTATGGTCATGTTAAGAACTCGTTTACCAAAGTGGGAATACCAAACACGAAGATAACGATCATGACGGAGGACAGCACCGTGATTGACACTTTTCGTGTTACTGCATACGGAGGGCGTACCTATAAGGTGGGTACACAGTTCAAACGTAAGATTCCGGCTGTACCTCGAAAATATATTATACTGGCACAGCATCCGGAATATCACGACTGCTATGTAGATTTCGAAATAAAGTATGTGGCGCGCAACACGTATTTTGACGCTCCGCATCACCTGATGGTAAGGAAGAACCGCATGGCAGATCTGGAACAGATGCTTGAACAGGTGGAAGTGAAGGCTACGAAAGTGAAGCTGGCTTATAAGGGCGATACTATAGTGTTCAATGCCGATGCCTTCAATGTGCCGGAGGGAAGTATGCTTGACGGACTTATCCGTCAGTTGCCAGGCGTAGAACTGAAGGATAACGGCGAGATTCTGGTAAATGGCAGAAAAGTGGATTATCTCACTTTGAACGGCAAGGATTTCTTTAAGGGGAAAAATAAGGTTATGCTTGACAATCTGCCTTACTACACAGTGAAAAATATAGAGGTATTTGAGAAACGCACAGAACTGAGTGAATATCTGGGCCGGGACACGGAACAAAAGGATTTTGTCATGGACGTTCAGCTTAAGCGCGAGTACTCCGAAGGCTATCTTGCCAATGCTGAAGTGGGCGGGGGTACGGATGACAGGTTCATGGGGCGCTTGTTCGGTCTGCGCTACACGGACAATTCCCGACTGGCGCTTTTTGTCAATCGCAATAATGTGAATGAAACTCGTTCGCCAGGAAGTCAGGGCGACTGGAGTCCGGACAAACAGCAGCAGGGCGACATCAAAGCGCTGACGGCCGGGATGAACCTCAACATTGATGATAAGGAGAAACGGTGGAACGAAGCGATGAACGTCTATTTCGCTTCTGCAGACATAGACTCTCGCAGCCGTACAGCGAGTGAGAACTTCATAGAAGGAGGCAACTCGTTCAGCCGTGCCAAGTCGGCAACTCAGGCTAATAACAAGCAGGTGTCGGCTTACAACCAGTTTCTGCTCAGAAAACCTTTCATGCTGACCAGCACTCTGAACGCCTACTATACAGACAGCAATAATGATGCCATCAACAGGTCGGCTTCCTTCAATGCTGACCCTTTCCAGTGGGGCGCAACGATGGATATTCTTGACTCAATGTTCATGCCTGTCATCAATCCCGATCTCGAGCGCATAGCGGTGAACCGCAACCGGAGTGCGTCAAAGCAGGATGGGCACAACTTTAACATTGAGACCAACAACCAGCTGACAAAGAAATTTGCATGGGGTGACGACATTTCAGTGAGGCTTGGAGGCTCGTACAACACACTTAAGTCCCGTCAATACGAGCACGTACGCTACGACTATATGAGCAACGCCATTGCTGCTGACGACCGCAACCAGTACACAAGCGTTCCAACGAAGCAATACACTTATGAGGCGAAAGCGGAATACACGCTGCACTGGCTAAGCCGTTGGAATCTTGCCGTCAACTACGGTTATAGCCAGAACTATAATGGCAACGGAAACTATATGTACCGTTTTGACCGTCTTGACGGATGGGCATCGGACAGACTGCACGAGATTGGCGTCTTGCCTTCAACACGTGACTCCATGCTTCTCGCCCTTGACGCACAGAACACATTCCGCTACACCCAAATGGAACGCAATCACTTTGTAGGCATACGTCCGCACTTTGACCGAGAGAGCAACGGGAAGTACATATACTTCAACTGGGACACGTGGCTGACATGGAAAGACCGAAGTATGGACTATCACAGTGCAGTGACGGATGACCGTGTGGAACGCAACTATGCATTTCTGAGCAGTGACCTCAACTTCCAATATCAGACTCATCAGGGCGACCGCCTGTTCTCTGCATCTTTTTCCACCCGTCGCAACGCTCCTTCAATGACAGACCTCATGGACGTGACCTACGACGGCAATCCTTTGGCAATACGCAAGGGAAATCCAAACCTCAGACCTACAGGTAGGCATAGGGTAGAGATGGCTTACCGGCTGCGCAACCGCAAGATTGACCAGACCTGGCAGATTAACCTCATCGGACAACTTACTGACAACGAATCGGCGATGGGGTATTCATACAACAAGGATACAGGTGCATATACTTACCGTCCAGAAAATGTTAACGGCAACTGGTATGGCAACGCATACGTGAACTTCACACGTGCCCTTGGCAAGAAGAAATTGTGGAGAATCAGCGCATCAACGCAATTGTCATATTCGCACAATGTGGATTTGGAACGAACGCAAGGCTCCGAAACATCGCACAAGAGCATCGTCAACACCATGCAGTTAGGCCAGCAGGCAAGCTTGACTTATCAAAAAGACAAACTCACAGCAGGCGTGAACGGGCGCATAGATTGGCGCAACTCGCAATCGGAACGCGCTTATTTCCAAACAATCAACGCTACAGATTTCAACTACGGTCTTACCTGCCAGTACGAGCTTCCGTGGAAAATCCAGGTTGCCACAGACGTGAAGATGTTTTCGCGTCGGGGCTACAGCGACTCTTCTATGAATACTGACGACCTTGTATGGAATGCAGGTCTGTCGCGCTCGTTCCTTAATGGCAAACTTACTGCACGGCTTGAGGGATTCGACATTCTCGGACAGCTCTCGAACACTAACTTCACTGTCAATGCGCTTGGTCGCACCGAACGGTGGCGCAACGCTTTGTCTCGTTATGCCATGCTGCACCTTATATATAAATTCAGCGTTATGCCAAGGGGAAATTGAACTTATGCGGATTATTTGAAGAATGTTGTTTTTATGTAAAGATGTTCAGAAGCGGGGAACTCAATGCGGCAAGTGCTGATATATCATAAAAAAGCGAATTTGTTTTCCTGATTTCTGCGCACCTCGTATTTTGATAGTTAATTAAAAGCGAAAAATCACCGTCTGCGTTGTGATGATGCGGACGGTGATTTCTGTGATTTTGCGAATAAAAAAATTTTGCCTTTTATTCCGTACTGGCGTATTTCGTTTACGCTTTTCTGATGTAGTCGGCAATCCATTGCCCCACTTCCTTTGTTCCGTACTTTTCGCCGCCCTCCACCTGTATTTCAGGTGTGCGCACGTTCTGGTCGAGGCTGGCGTTCACTGCCTGGCGAATGAGGGCGCCTTCGGCCTTGAGGTTGAAGTGCTCGAACATCATGGCTACGGACAGTATCTGCGCCAGCGGGTTGGCTATGTTGAGCCCCTTTGCCTGCGGCCATGAGCCGTGGATGGGCTCGAACACTGGCGTGTGCTCGCCTGTGGAGGCAGAAGGGAGGAGGCCCATTGAGCCTGTGATGCAGGAGCCTTCGTCGGTGAGTATGTCGCCGAAGGTGTTTTCTGTCACCATCACGTCGAAGAACTTTGGTTCCTGTATCATCCTCATCGCTGCATTGTCAACGTACATGTAGTCGGTCGTCACTTCGGGGTAGAGCGGTGCCATCTCCTGCGCCACCTTGCGCCAAAGTCGGCTTGAGGCGAGCACGTTGGCTTTGTCGACAACGGTGAGGTGCTTGTTGCGCTTCATGGCGTACTCGAATCCCACTCGAAGGATGCGCTCCACTTCGTGGCGGGTGTAGTAGTTGGTGTCGTATGCCTTGTCGTCGTCCTGGTACTTCTCACCGAAATACATTCCTCCGGTAAGCTCGCGTATGCAGATGAAGTCGGCTCCGCGCACCAGCTCGTCCTTGAGGGGCGACTTGTGTACGAGGCAGTCGAAGGTTTCTACGGGGCGTATGTTGGCGAAGAGCCCAAGTTTCTTTCTCATGGCGAGCAGTCCCTGTTCGGGGCGCACCTTGGCGTTGGGGTTGTTGTCGAACTTAGGGTCGCCCACTGACGCGAAGAGCACTGCGTCGGCTTCCATGCATGCTTTGTAGGTCTCTTCGGGGAAGGGGTCGCCCACTTTGTCAATGGCGTCTGCTCCGCAGATGGCGTATTCATAACTGAGTTCGTGCCCGAACTTTTCGCTGACGGCTTTTGCCACAGCCAGTCCCTGTTCCATTATTTCCGGTCCGATGCCATCGCCCGGCAATACTGCTAACTTTAATTTCATTTTCTTCTGTGTAGATATGTTTTTATTGTTCTGTTCAGTGATTAGGGGTGCAAAGTTAATCTTTTTCTGCAAATAATTCCATCAATACATTATATATTTATTGTGTATTTTATTTATCTTTGCACCTTTATGAATTATTATAAAGCATTTAATGATATGTATTTACATAAAGAATTTGAAACTCTGACCCGCGAGGAGATTGTGCGTCTGCAGACGGAGCGCCTGCAGAAGACTGTGCGCCACTGCATGAACTCTCCTTTCTACAAGAGAAGATTCGAGGCGAACGGGCTTACGGCTGACAGCATCCGCACTCTGGACGACTTGCGGAAGATACCTTTCACCACAAAGCAGGACTTGCGTGAGAACTATCCGTTCGGACTGGCGTCGGTGCCACTGGAGAAATGTGTGCGCCTGCATTCGTCGAGTGGCACTACGGGCAATCCGACTGTTGTACTCCACACTCAGAAGGACCTGGACGAATGGGCCAACGCTGTGGCACGCTGTCTGCACATGGTAGGTCTGCGCCCGGGCGATGTGTTCCAGAACTCATCGGGCTACGGCATGTTCACTGGCGGACTGGGATTCCAGTATGGCGCTGAGCGTCTGGGCATGCTCACTGTGCCAGCTGCAGCGGGCAACACGAAGCGCCAGCTCAAGTTTATCACCGACTTCGGTACTACGGCACTCCATGCCATTCCGAGCTATGTGACCCGCCTGTACGAGGTGATGCAGGAGATGGGCATCGATCCCCGACGCGACACAAAGCTGCGCACGCTTGTCATCGGTGCGGAGCCCCACTCGGAGGAACAGCGACGCCGCATTGAGGAGATGATGGGAGTGAAGGCATACAACTCGTTCGGCATGTCGGAGATGTGCGGTCCAGGTGTGGCTTTCGAATGTCAGCAGCAGAACGGTCTGCACATATGGGAAGACTATTACATTGTTGAAATCATTGATCCGGACACTCTTGAGCCAGTGCCAGAGGGAGAGGTGGGCGAACTTGTGCTTACTACCATCAATCGTGAGGCCATGCCGCTGTTGCGCTACCGCACTCGCGACCTTACTCGCATACTGCCAGGCGAATGTCCGTGCGGACGCCATCATGTACGTCTTGACCGCATGAAGGGACGAAGCGACGACATGATCATCCTGAAGGGTGTGAACATATTCCCTATACAGATTGAGACAGTGCTCATGCAATTCAAGGAACTTACGACCAACTACCTCATCACGCTTGAGACTCGTGACACTAACGATGAAATGATTGTAGAGGTGGAACTTGACAAACTCTTCACTGACGACTATTCTCGTCTGCAGGTTCTCACTCGTGAAATAACCCGACTGCTGAAGGACGAGATTCTTGTCACTCCATACGTGAAGCTCGTTCCAAAGGGTACATTGCCACAGTCGGAAGGAAAGGCAGTAAGAGTAAGAGACTTGAGAAAGACGTTTTGATTAGGAATTAGGAACTTGTGCTATTTGTTTACGGGAGTTTTTTAATTATGAATTATGAGCTTGTCCTGGTGTTTACGGGAGTTCAGGAGTTCAGAAGTTTGGGAGTTCAGACAGCACCATAGGGTGTTTTCATTTGCAAACTTAAAAACTCAAAAACTTATAAACTTAAACTCAGACTTAAACTCAGACTTATCAAAATATACTATAATGACAATTCAACAATTATCCATTTTAATAGAGAACAAGGCAGGCACTCTGCTCAAGGTGCTCGACCTTTTCAAGGAAGCAGGCATTCAGCTCATCGCTTCCACAATAGCCGATACGGAAGAGTATGGTATTTACAGAATCATCTGCTCTGATCCGGGCAGGGCTTATACGGCCTTGAAGAATGCCGGCATATCAGTGGTGTTGTCCGATGTGTTCGCTCTCACTCTTGACAACCAGCCTGGACGTGCAGCCGATGCTGTGAGGATTCTTACAGATGCAGGGATAGGAATAACATACATGTATTCCTTCCTTATAGGCGGCAAGGGAATCCTGATTTTCCGAACAAACGATGCTGAGCGTACGCGTGAGACAATCATCCTCAACGACCTTACGTTCATCACAGACCATGACCTCCTGATGGAGGAATAAGGGGGCTTTTTAATTATGAGCTTGTGCTATTTGTTTACGGGAGTTCAGAAGTTCGGGAGTTCAGCCGTTACCATAGGGTGTTTTCATTGCGAACTTAAAAACTTAAAATCGTGAGTTAAGAAGTTCGGGAGTTCATACAGCACCATAGGGTGGCATTGCCTACCTTACAACCTCATAACCTCATTTGCAAACTTAAAAACTTAAGAACTTAAAAACTTATAAACTTAAACTCAGACTTAAAAACTTATATGAAGAAATCTATTTTATCAATGCTGCTTGTGGCTGTATTAGCTCTTGTGGCAAGTTCGTGCGCAGAGAAACGTAAGTATGAATCTGTTGATGGCGACCCGATGAAGTCGCGCATCTATACTTTGGACAATGGGCTGAAGGTGTATCTCACTGTCAACAAGGAGACTCCAAGAATCCAGACTTACATACCCGTAAGGGTTGGTGGCAAGAACGACCCTGCCGAGACAACGGGGCTGGCGCACTATTTCGAGCATTTGATGTTCAAGGGAACCACAAATTTCGGAACTTCAAACTATGAGGCTGAAAAGCCGTTGCTTGATGAGATTGAGGCTCTCTTTGAAGTGTACCGCACTAAGACCGACGAGGCCGAGAGGGCTGCCATATACAGGAAGATTGACAGCGTCTCCTACGAGGCTTCCAAGTATTTCATACCTAACGAATATGACAAGCTCATGGCTGCTATCGGAGCTGAGGGCACTAATGCATACACCAGTTTTGACATAACTTGCTATCAGGAGGACATTCCTTCCAATCAGCTTGAGAACTGGGCCAAGATTCAGGCGGACAGATTCAAGCACAACGTGATTCGCGGATTCCATACTGAGCTGGAGACTGTGTATGAAGAGAAGAACATGAGCTTGACAAAGGACTCGAGAAAAATTGTTGAGAAGATTTTTTCTGCCCTCTATAAGAACCATCCTTACGGGACGCAGACTGTGCTGGGCTCGCAGGAGCATCTGAAGAACCCTTCCATTACAAACATTAAGGAGTATTACGCAAAGTGGTACGTGCCGAACAATATGGCCATATGCATGTCGGGCGACTTCGACTTCGACAACGCCATGGACATTATAGAAAAGTACTTCGGCGACATGGTTCCCAATGACAGCCTTCAGATGCTTTCGTTCAAAGCTGAGGACGAAATTACAGCTCCCGTCAGAGAAGAAGTGTGGGGGCTTGAGTCTGAATTCCTTGCCATGGCATGGCGCTTTCCTGGAGCGTCTTCAGAAGAAGCCTTGATGCTCAGCGTGATTGACGCTATTATGAACAATGGCAAGGCGGGCATCTTAGACCTGAACCTTATGCAGCAGCAGAAGGTGCTTTATGCCGGAGCCTTCCCGTACGACCAGACTGACTATACAACTTATATTCTTCAGGGCATGCCAAAGCAGGGGCAGACTCTTGAGGAAGTGGAAAAACTGCTGCTTGAGCAGATGGATGTGCTTCGCAAGGGTGAATGGGACGAGTCGCTGCTTAAGGCTGTCATCGCCAACCAGAAGCTGACAATTCAGAATATGCTCGAGGAGAATGAGTCGCGTGCGGACTTCTTCGTCCAAGCATTCGGCGGAGGAATGGAATGGGCTGATATGGTGAACCGTGTTGGCCGCATGGAGAAAATAACGAAAGCTGACATTGTAGCTTTTGCCAATGAATATCTGAAAGACAACAACTACGCTGTTGTTTATAAGCGCCAAGGACAGGACCCTGATGAGAAGAAAATAGCAAAGCCTGCAATCACGCCGATACTTACGAATCGTGACACTGCGAGCTTGTTCCTCCGCGAAATACAAAAGTCGGTGGTTACGCCTATTGAGCCGGTGTTCGTTGACTTTGAAAAGGACATGAAGAAAGGACAGGCTGGAAACCTTGAGATGCTGTATAAGAAGAATGAAATGAACGACTTGTTCTATCTGCAGTACATCTACGACTTCGGCAGCAATGAAAACCCGATGCTTGAAGTCGCTGCAAATTACTTCGACTATCTTGGAACGTCTGAAATGACTGCCGCTGAAATAAAGCAGGCCTTCTACAGTCTTGCTTGCAGCTATTCATTAAGTGTAGGCAACCAGCAGATTGTTGTATCCCTCAGCGGACTTTCCGAAAACATGGGTGAAGCAATGAGGCTGCTGGACAATCTTGTGGCAGGCGCACAGCCAAATCAGGCCGCATACGACAACCTTGTGGCGGACATTCTGAAATCACGCAATGACAACAAGACGAGCCAGTCGGTCAATTTCTCACGTATAAGAATGTACGGACTCTTTGGAGCTGACAATCCAGCCAAGAACATCTGTAGTGAAAGCACCCTGAAAGCGACAAAGCCTGAAGCTCTGGTAAAGACAATAGCGGACCTTTGGAATGCAAATCATAGAGTACTCTATTATGGTCCCGAAGAGTTTGAAGCAGTGGCAAATGCAGTAAAAGAAAATCATAAAGTATCTGAAAACTTGAAAGAAGTGAAGAAGAGCGACCGGTTCAAATATCAGCAGGTGACAGATAACGTCGTCTATATTGCTCCTTACGATGCTAACCAGATATATTTGTCGGCAGTGTCTAATATAGGCGAAAAGTATAATGCCGAACTTCATCCTGTTATCACATTGTATAATGAGTACTTTGGTGGCGGCATGAATGGCATCGTGTTCCAGGAAATGCGAGAGGCAAGAGGCCTTGCATACAGTGCCCAGGCGTTCATGATAGAGCCGTCACGCATTGAGGACCCTGCTTACTTCATGACGTATATAGCTACTCAGAACGACAAAATGATTGATGCGCTTACCGCTTTCGATGAAATCATCAACAATATGCCTGCCAGCGAACAGGCGTTCAATATAGCCAAGGAAGCACTGCTGAACCGCCTGCGTACAGAGCGCGTTACACGTTCATCTGTTCTGAGCTATTATATTAGCCTGGAGGAACTTGAGCTGGCGGAAGATATTCGCAAGGAACTTTTTGAGGCGGTGCAGAAAATGACTCTTGAAGATGTGGTAGCATACCAGCAAGAGAACGTGAAGAACCGCAAGTACATCACCTGCATCCTCGGACGTGAAAGCGACCTCGATATGAAATCGCTCGAAAAGTGGGGTAAGATTGTACGTCTTACAACTGAAGATATATTCGGATATTGATATTCAATAGAGAGATTCAGGATTCGGAAGACTCGCTCCCCAGTCTTGAATCCCTCTTTCCTTTTTTTATAATCTAACCATAAAATATATAAATTCAAAATGAAACGCATACCTCTATTATTTGCAATGTTGACATTCTGCGTTTTAGGAACAATGGCGAACAATCGTCATACACGTACCTTTAAGGCAGGATGGAAGTTTACTCGTAACGATGACGCCGCAGCTTCACAAGTGACTTATGATGACAGCAAATGGCAGTCGGTCACCGTACCGCACGATTGGGCAATATATGGACCTTTCGATGCCAATAATGACCGCCAGAAAGTTGCCATTGAACAAGACGGGCAGAAGGAGGCGATGGCTCATGCAGGGCGTACAGGCGGTCTCCCCTTTGTCGGACCAGGATGGTATCGCCTGAAATTTGAAGCTCCTGAGTTCAAGGATGGCCGCCGGGCTACACTCGTTTTTGATGGAGCGATGAGTCATGCGCAAATATGGGTCAACGGCAAGGAAGCAGGCTATTGGCCATACGGATATAATTCATTCTATTTCGACGTGACCCCTTACATGAAGGAAGGCGAGGTCAATACATTGGCAGTACGTCTTGAAAACTTTGAGGAAAGTTCCCGATGGTATCCTGGTGCCGGATTGTATCGTAATGTTCACCTTGTTGTTACAGATGAATTGGCAGTGAAGATGTGGGGCACCTATGTCACAACACCTGTTGTGAACAAAGATTTCGCTAAGGTGAATGTGCAGGTGGAACTCAATTTGCCTAAGAACATGAACCCTTATTCAGTAAGCGTCTCTACAGACATATATCCTTTGGGAGGTAATGATCCAGTGGCTGGCGCAGTCGAAGAGCTAACTCCATACGATAACGGAGTGGCAACATTAGACCTGGTTGTTGTAAAGCCCAAATTATGGAGCCCGGAAACTCCTAACCTGTACAAGGCAGTGACGAACGTTATGAATGCAGAGGGTACTACTGATACTTATGAAACTATATTCGGAATCCGCACCATAGAGGTAGTCCCTGAAAAAGGATTTTTCCTTAATGGAGAACATACCGTATTCAAAGGAACTTG
>JAFTTD010000137.1 GCA_017466965.1 Bacteroidaceae bacterium | reverse complement strand
GTAAGTAAAAGCACTGGTTTAATGGGTAGATGGCAAACTATTAACAATAAACCACTTACAATTTGCGATACAGGTCATAATATAGCCGGAATAAGCTACATTGTAAATCAACTGAAGAACTATTCAGACAAGTTGTGCCTGAGAATCGTATTTGGCATGGTCAACGACAAGGACATAAACGGAGTGCTGCAAATCATGCCTAAAGATGCAGAATACTATTTTTGCCAAGCACAGGTAAAAAGAGCCAAGAACTCTGAAGAATTGAAAGCGTGTGCAGAAAAGTACGGACTGAATGGCAAAACTTTTGCCACTGTTGGAGAGGCGTACGAGAAAGCTATCGAAGAATCAGATGAGAACGACATGGTTTTTGTAGGCGGAAGCAGTTTTGTTGTTGCTGATTTATTGTCATATTTGAGAGAAATTAAAGAATAAACAAAAAAAAGACAAAATTCTATCAAATATATTCGGTTTAGAAAAAAAAAATCATTTTATTTGCATAAGATTTCGGTAAAAAGGAATTTTCACTAATTAAAACCAAATAAATCAATAAAACTATGAGCATATCACAAACAGAAAACATTTCTGGATTGAAGGCTGAAAACTTCGTTAAGGAAGTTGACGGAAAAAAGACAGCTCTTTATATCCTTAAGAACAAAGCCGGCAATGAAGTAGGTATTACAAACTATGGAGGAGCTTTAGTTTCAATTATGGTTCCAGACAAGAACGGTAATATGGCAAATGTAGTTCAGGGACATGATAACATAGATGATGTAATATCAAGTCCAGAACCATTCCTCAGCACTTTGATTGGCCGCTACGGCAACAGAATATGCAAAGGCAAGTTCACGCTTGACGGAGTTGAATACAATCTGGCAATAAACAATGGCCCTAACGCTCTCCATGGTGGACCAACAGGATTTCATGCAAGAGTATGGGACGCAGAACAGATAGATGCCCAGACGCTTAAACTACACTATCTTTCTGCTGACATGGAAGAAGGATTTCCAGGAAATCTCGACATGACAGTAATCTATTCTTTTACAGACGAAAATGAGTTAGTCATCGATTATAAGGGTACTACAGACAAGAAGACAATAGTGAACATGACAAATCACGGCTTCTTCTCTCTTACAGGAATTGCAAATCCTACCCCTACAATTGATGACTTAATTTGTGAAATAAACGCTGATTTCTATATACCAATTGACGATACATCAATTCCGCTTGGTGAAGTTGCTACTGTGAAGGGCACTCCATTTGACTTCACTGCTCCAAAACCTGTTGGCAGAGATATTGATGCAGACCACATCCAGACTAAGAACGGTGCAGGATATGACCATTGTTGGGTATTGAACAAGAAGGAAGTTGGCGAACTCAGCTTTGCGGCTAAAGTGAAAGATCCGAATACAGGAAGAACAATGGAAGTTTACACTACTGAACCTGGAGTGCAGGTATATACTGACAACTGGGCTACAGGTTATCCAGGACAGAACGGTGCAACATTCCCTCGCAGAAGCGCTATTTGCTTCGAAGCTCAGCACTTCCCAGATTCTCCAAACCGTCAGCATTTCCCTTCTGTAGTACTATGTCCTGGAGAAACATATACACAGAAGACTATCTACAAGTTCGGTGTTGAGGAATAATCTTGAAAAATACAGTCAAATAATTATCAATAAACATCTAACAATTAAAAACAATGAGTCAAAAACAAACTCCGAACTACACGTTCGCGCTTATTGTTGTCATTGCTGTTTGTTTCCTTATCGGATTCGTTACAACAATGAACAACTCAATGATTGAATTCTGTAAAAATGCATTCCAATTGGACAACACTCAGAGCCAGTTGGTTAACACTGCATTCTATGGTGCTTACGCTTTGTCTATCCCATTCGGATTGATGATGAGCAAAATCGGTTACAAGGCTACTCTCGTCCTTGGTCTTGCAGTAGTTGGCTTAGGATTTGTAATCAACTTCCTTTGCATCAATGGAAACCTTGAAGGTAGCGTAGATACAATTTACTGGATGTTCCTTGGAAGTATGACAGTTGTTGCTCTCGGTATTGTTATGCTTCAGTTGGTTGCTAACCC
>JAFTTD010000012.1 GCA_017466965.1 Bacteroidaceae bacterium | reverse complement strand
TCAACAACCGGCGTTACAGTTTACAGCGTAAGCGGTGCAGCTGTTATGAACGAGACAATCAATGCAGGTTCAACAGTTGTTAAGCAGCTTCCTGCAGGTGTTTACGTAGTTGCTGGAAAGAAGTTCGTAGTATTCTAATAATAGATTAAGCCCTTGAAAACAGTGGCTTAATGGAATTATAAATTTGAAAGGGAGAGTGTTCTTCGGGACACTCTCCCTTTGTATATTATTGGAACTTTCTATTTTTGTCTGATTGCTTACCTACTTATATTCCTTACTCTGAAGTCATTATATGGAAGAGTCTAAATAATTATTAGTAAAGTGGGTTTATATAATAAAGGTATATGAGTGAATAAAATTTTATTTATAATTTTGTGTATTAATTTGGATAATAACGATTTAATATGTTTCTTTGCATAGAATTTTTACAATTAATATATTGGCTATAATTTAATACTTTATGAAATCCTTACTGCTTATAATTGCATTGTTATCTTATAATACAGTAATGTATGGAAATATATTAGGTAGTAATGAAATAATATCTTTTGATCATGAATTGAATGATAAGAATATGCAGCAAAATAATGTTAATGGCGTTGATATGTATATTTCATCATTTGATATTAGACAAGGTGATACATTGAAAGTTGGCGTAAAGTTGGATATACCTGTTAGTATGGGACAATTAACGGCCTTTCAATTTGATTTGTATCTTCCTCATGGTATTAAGATATTAAAAAACTCAGATGGTGAAGATATTATAGAACTTTCAAAAATGAGTGATTCCCAAAAACATATATTAAGCTGTTCTAAACAAAAGAATGGTACTATCCGCTTTTTGTGTTACTCATTATCAAACAAGGTCTTTGATGGCAATAAAGGCGATATTATGTTCATAACATTATGTGCGGATTCGAATTTAACCAAGAGTGATTACAAAGGTTATATGAAGAATATACTGCTTGTTAAGCCTGATACCAAGACATTCACTCCGGTTGACAAAGCATTTGTGATTAAATGTAAATAATAGTTTTATATTATTAGAATAAAAACTTGGATTGATTCTATAGAATAAAATGTTTAATCTACCTATATGAATTTTTAGAAAGCGGAATTACTGTTATTTTGGTAATTCCGCTTTCATTGTTTGCTACCTTATAAATGAGTTTAAGCCAATGATGTAGCATTTAATTTGTTTTATTGCTTTTTGTTTATGAAGAAATCTGCACTTAGCTAAAGTGACGTTTATTAGAGTCTCCAGATATTCATGGTTGTAAACATCGGTAATATAAAAATATTCTTTGATCCTGAACTTCCCGGATATATTATGCTCCGGCATTTATACTGAGTGCTCTTGTGATTGCATCGTTCAGATTAACAAAATGTGCTTTGGTAAATGCGTCATTACTGCTGTTCATCGCATTTCCGGTTTTTGTTTTAAGCTGTTTTAGCGCAAACAGGATGTATGGTCTCTTCTCGCTTGTTACGGCTAAAGTCTTGTATTGGCTTATAAGGTGATTGACAAATTCTGATTGTATGTTGGCGCGATATTTTGTCACTTTCTCACGTGTGTCCGCTTCTTTGAATATCATTTTAGTCAAATCTGAATAAAATTCCTGACAGGTGTATTCTTCGTTGAAAGATGTTGAACCTAATAATGTTGTCAAAGTTTTCACGCCTACAGATATGGTGACTTGTTGAGGGTCTGATGTCATGCGTCTCATGTAGTCGTTCTCTATCAGCCATGTTGGTTCTGTGAATATATTGCGCTGCAAATAGTCCATCGCTGACTTCTGCTTTTCACGTGGAGTAGGAGTGAATATGTCGCCTTTCTGGTCAACTGTCTTGAAGTCTTTGTAATATCCTCCTATCTGCCTCATCACATGGCCGTTGTAGCGTGAGAACTGCGACAGAATCTGGTTGTAAATAGCTGTAAGGTTAGTATTGTTGATGTCGTTTTTTTCGTATGACCATTGTGGAAGATTCGCCAACTGGATTTTAAGGTTCCTTATGCCGTATTCGCTTGCTTTCATAACGTCGTCGCTTAAGTCCTCAGTGAGGCATCGCGGGTCGCTTCGGTTGCCTTCACCGTCGCCCCACCATAGGCGCGGATTGCCCGGAAGACGCTTTGCAACAAGCTGCTCAAGCAGTTCGTGGTCTGAGTCCTCGTCTGTTGCGTCAAGCATAGGAGTGTATCCCCATTCTATAGCCCAGATGTCATAGTCGTTGATTCGAGGGAATATGCCTTTGCGTGATATGCCGTCTTCAGGTTGTGCCACATAGTTGAATCGTGCATAGTCCATGATGCTTGGCGTATGTCCGTACTTTTCCACCCACTCCTTGTTTCTGAGGCTATCTACAGGAACAGTGCTGCTTGCGCCGAAGTTATGGCGAAGTCCAAGCGTGTGTCCAACTTCGTGTGAAGAAACGAAACGTATGAGGTCTCCCATCAGAGCCTCGTCGTAATTCATCTTCTGCGCTGCTTCATCAATTGTTGATGCTTGAATCATGTACCAGTCGTGAAGCAGTTTCATCACATTATGGTACCAGCAGATGTGGCTTTCAAGGATTTCGCCAGTGCGAGGGTCGTGCACGTTCGGTCCGTAAGCATTCTCTATAGGCGAAGCAAGATAACGGATGACTGAGTAGCGTGCATCTTCCATACTCATTGTAGAATCGTTTTCCGGCCATTCCTTGCCTATTATAGCATTCTTGAAACCAGCCTTTTCAAATGCGGTTTGCCAGTCGTTAACACCTTGTATGAGATATTTGCGCCACTGTTTAGGTGTAGCAGGGTCAATGTAGTAAATGATTGGTTTTTGAGGTTCTACAAGTTCTCCTCTTCGCATACGTTCCACATCTTCAGGTTTTGGTTCAAGTCGCCAGCGAGTTATGAACTTTTTGTTTCTGACTCTTTGCTGTTTGTCGCTGAATTCATTGTATTGGTCTGCAAAATATCCCACGCGAGGGTCGTAGTATCGGCGCATCATAGGGCGTTCTGGCAGAAGAATGAAAGATATGTTCAGTCGGAATGTTGCTTTGCCAGTGGAAGATGCTGTCGGAAGACTTGCTTTAGAGCAGTTCCATGTTTTGGTGAGTCTGACTTCTGTGTTCATAGGAAAGCTCTTGATGTCTTCTATGAACGACAGATTTCCTATTTGGACAGACAGTCCGTATTCGCGCTTAACAGAAGACGGTAGTCCGAGAGCTTCATTGTCTTCGTTGAAAAAAGAATTTACCTTTATTTTATATAGTTTGTCCTTGTGGGATTCAATCTTGAATGATCCTATTATCGGATTCTCGTTAGAGATGACTATGGCACGGTTTATCATCTGTGACGAATCAGCCGTGTTAACAAGCAGTTTTGCACGCAGAAGCAACCGCTTTTCAGGAGCTACTTCCCAATATAGGGTTTGTTCATTTACTTGTTCGCCTCCGAACACTCCGATATTTGCAGGAGTACTTGTGTAGCGTGTTGTAGTAAGGAACTCACGTCCTATCAATGAATCAGGAATTTCAAAGAACCAGTCTGTATCCATTTTTGTAACATTGAAAAGTCCTTTCATGTCAACAGATGGTTTTGGCTTCTGCGGAGCCGGTGCTTCTACTTTTTTGGGTTCACTCTTTCTTTTCTTTCTTTGTGCATCTGCAGAAGTGCAGAATAAAAGTCCTGCAAATAGCAGGACCAAATAATACTTGTTCATGTTATGTTTTTTAGGTTATTATGCATTTGGGAATCCAGGAATTCTAAAGTCATCAAGCATTCGTCCTCTTTTAACTTCTCATAGACTTAACTCCTTAACTTCTTAACTCCTTTAACTACTTAACTCCTTAACTACTTTAACTTCTTAACTTCTTAACTCCTCTTATAATTTATACAATAAACATTGCAATAAATTGGATGAATATGATGAGGAACACCATAGCAATAGGATAAACAGTGGCGTATGCAACACTTGGAATATTGCTGTCAACCATAGAGTCTGCAGCGGCAAGTCCAGGTGTACTTGTCATGCCTCCTGTGATAGTTCCGAGCAAATCAAGTATAGAAATCTTAAATATAAGGCGTCCTACAATTACTGCGACAAGCATTGGCACAAGAGTAATGATGGCACCTACACCGAAAAGCAGAAGTCCGCTTGTCTGGAAAGTTGCAACAAGTGTTTTTCCTGCCGATGTTCCTACTTCGGCAAGAAACAGCAGGAGACCAAGCTGGCGCAATAGCTGGTTTGAAGGTCCGGACATAGACCAAAGTATCGGACCAGTCTTGCCCACAGCACTAAGAATAAGCGCAACAATCAGAACTCCTCCTGTGAGGCCTGGTGAGAACGACATGCCGTCGCCAAATGAAATGTTGAGTTTGCCGAATATCACACCGAGCACAATACCCATAGCGATAGGGAAAAAGTCTGTATCTGACAGAAGTTTTGCGTTGTTGCCAATCATGCATGCGAAACCGTTGAGTCCTTCTTTTTCACCTACTACCATAAGTTTGTCGCCAAATTTGAGTTCCAAACTTTCTGATGGCGTGAGGTCAATTCCGCTTCGGCGCACTCGTGTAACAGTACATCCGAAGTTCTGATGAAGTTTCAAATCGCCCAATTGTTTGCCCACAATTCGTTTTTCAGTTAGCAACAACGACTGTATATCCTGTGTTTCTGCAAGAGGAAGTTCTCCCTCTTCACGTTCGCCAAGAAGAACTTCTGCCTGTGACAGAGCTTCATTAGTGCCTACGCACTGAACCCAGTCTCCATCTTTAAGAACAGTTGTTCCCATTGGGATAATTATGTTTTTCCCTGACTTCATTCTTGAAATGATGGCACCAGTCATGCCTGAAAATTTGAGTTCTGCAAGCGTTCTTCCAAAAACAGCTTCGTTTGTAACCTTAAAAAGGCATGTGGTCATTTCCGGAAATTTAGATCTTCGCTGAGCATCCAGTATTTTCGCCTCCTTCTCAAGGTCTATGCGCAATATTTTTGGAAGAAGTTTGACGAAAAGAATAACTCCAATCACTCCGAATGGATAAGCAATACCGTATGCAATAGAAGCCAATGGCGATGCTGTACTGTCAATAGCAACAGCCAATCCAGGCGTACTTGTCAGCGCACCGGCTATAAGTCCTACAAGACTTGCTGTTTCAATATCAAAGGCGTATTTTAGTCCAACAGCTGTAAGGGCGGCAGATGCAATAATCAGTACGGTTATGATTATTAATGTTTTGCCCTTGCTTTTGAATGAGTCAAAGAATCCTGGACCAGCTTGTATTCCGATTGTGAAAATAAATAGAACCAGTCCGAAGTTTCCTAATTCTTTTGGAATGAAGACACCGTAATGCCCAAACAGCAGCGCTATGAAAATCACAGCAGACACGTCGAGCGAGACTCCCTTTATTTTGATACGCCCCAGCATGAATCCAAGGGCTACGATTACGAACAGTGCAAAATAGGATGATTTAAGTAATTCTGTCAACATAAGGTTTCGTTTTTTTGTTTATTCTGCAAAAATACAAGGATTTCAGAAATTACACAAATTTAATACCTACTTGCTGAACTTTTGAAACTATTTTGTGTTTCAAGTCCTGCTGCAATACCTGAAAACTATCTTTTTAGCATCCGAAAACTGACAGAATCTGTTTTTTTACCTTCCTATAAACGCATTTTCTCCTTATTTAATTGCTAAACAGTGTAAAATTGCGAAATAATTAAGGAACAGATTGTTTAACAAAGAAAAATGGAGATTATGAACGCTACGACTGTTTTTGAAAGAGACTTGGTTTCTGTTCAAAGTGATTTGTTACATTTTGCATTCAAACTTACATCAGACACCGACGATGCTTATG
Organism: Bacteroidaceae bacterium; assembly: GCA_017466965.1. Next base: position 2,363 of record JAFTTD010000012.1, on the reverse strand, counting down.
ATCTTATGCAGGAAACATCGTTGAAGGCGCTTGACAACAGGGAGAAATACACACCTGAAACAAATTTCAAAGGGTGGCTTTACACCATTATGAAAAACATCTTCATTAACAATTATCGTAAAACAGTACGTGACAATACGTTTGTTGACAAAACTGAAAACTCTTATCACATCAATCTTGGCGCAGACGATGGCTTTGAGTTTACTGAGTCGGCATACGACTTGAAAGAGATTCATCGCGCTGTTCATAAATTGCCTAAAGAATACCGAATTCCGTTCGCTATGCACATTTCTGGTTTCAAGTACAAAGAAATAGCATTGAAGTTAGGTCTGCCAATAGGAACAGTGAAGAGCAGAATTTTCTTTACAAGGCAAAAACTGCAAAGTGAATTGAAAGATTTCAGGTGATAACAGAGTGGAATTTTGGAAAAAGGAGAGGAGTCTATGGATTTGAGTAACAGGTAATTAATAATAAAAGTACTATGGTTCTTAGTGGACTTATTATGCCTGCATATAATAAACACCCCAAAAGTTAAAAAAAACTTTTGGGGTGCAGTTTATAGAATAAATGGAGTGTTCTTGACTATCTCTTTATAAAGACCTTGTAAACGTCTTTCTTGCCTTCGTAAGAGAATGTTATGAAATACATTCCCGGATATAATCCTGCAGGCATTGTAAATGTAGCATCATTGTTGAGCTTTCCTGCTTCTACAATGAGTCCGGACAAACCAACGACGCGTACAGTAACCTTTTCAGGATTGTTGCCGTTCATGTCAAGTTTCAATGTGCTTCCGCTGTTAATAGCACCCGACATCAAGCGAATGCCCTTGAAATCAGACTTTGATGATTCGCCAATCTTAACTTCTTCAACATCTGTGATGAAATCCTCGTAGCTCTGATCTTTGATAGTTCTCTCGTAGAAATACCATCTGCAGTCTTTTGATGCAGTCTTAACGGCGTTCACGCCAAGCTTCAGACGGTAGTCATAGTGCTTTTTGCGTTGAGCGTTGCCTGTATAGATATAATCAGTATTTGCGACAACGCAGAAGATGACACCGTTGGCAGGAGCGTCGCTTATGTCGAGCGACAATGTTCCGCAATGAACAGGATGGCTATAATAAACCTTTCCAGCTTTTGTACGATAGCAGAGCTGTGCTCTCATCTGTAAATCTTCAGGAAGGAATTCCACTTCGCAATAGTCGCCTTTCACATGGATAGGTATGATGTTTGCACCGCTCCATCCTGGATTTGTCAGTGTGTCAGGTGCAAGCCATCCGTCTTCTGTGTTGCGGTACATATCTACATACGGAGTAAGCACATAAGGTTCGCAGTCAATCCAGCAAGCCATCTGATCACTGCCTGCATTTGCACCCACTGTTGTGCCACCAGGAGTACTGCACACGCCGTTTCTCCATTCTGCTCTCACGGTAGATCCGAAGTTGTTGTCTGTAATCTGTCTGTAGCCTGTTGCCCATCCGCCGATGTCAAATGTAGCCTGGCGGGCACGATATTGCAGAATAAGACTTCTCATCTGCTCTTCGCCAATGCTGTCGCCAATGCCTTTTAGTACATAATCTTTGCAATAACGCCAAATCCAAGGGATAGAGCCTTTGCCGCAGATTTCTCCTAACACGATTGGGAAACTGTTGCCATACTGGTTTCCGCCGAGCAAGTTTCTCCATGTGCAGACTTGTCTTCCATTTTCGTCATACATGTTTACGCCTTCTGCTGCCGGACCACCGAACGAACCGTCCTGCAACCAGCCTGAATAACATTCGATAGGCATGAACGGAGCTATGAATGGACATGCGTCAAGGAATCCTGGAGTTCCGTATGTACCGCTTCTCTCTGTGTTCATTGCTGACTGTAACCATGTGTTTCCTGCTTCATGGAACCATGAAGACTTCTTTACACCCTCCATGTCGGCAAACAGCGCATGAATACCTTCGTGTATCATAGCTTCACGCTGATAGTCGCCATCGTTCCATTTCTGGTCAGCGTCATCGCGGAAACGGCTAACAGGATAATATGATGCATATACGCATGGCCAGTTTCTGCCGTCAACCCAAATGGCGCTTTGGTATCCGCCTTGTTCTGTGTTTGGAGAGTTGTCGTTTTCCAGTCCCGAACCGAAGACATAAACGAATGAGCGATATCCGTTGCGTGGGCTCAAGTCAGGTGGCCATCCCATGTGGTCGCGTATATAAGCAAAGTCCTCATCGTATTTCTTCATCATGTTTGTGAAGGCATTCTTGGTGTTCTCTGCCACCTCGCTGTTAAGATTGTCGCCCCAGAACGCCGACCACCATTCGCCTTCAACCTTATTGGCTGGCTGTCCGTTTTTCTTCTTCACATTGTGAGTTT
>JAFTTD010000136.1 GCA_017466965.1 Bacteroidaceae bacterium | reverse complement strand
TCTGTTGCCTTTATAAAAACAAAAGATATAGGATCTCCTTGTATTTCTGCATTTCTAAGCTTATTCCAATCTATATCATCTTGATGATGTGATATGTCAATACCTCTTACATCTCCTTCTGGATAAGTTACCAAACCATACATGGATTTTAATCTAAAGGAATATGGCCCAATAAAAGTTCTAAATATAAAAACAGAAAAAATAAGAAATATAACTATTAAAATTAACCAAAACAAAAAAGAAGAAAGTCTATGAAATCTATACTTAGATTTATTTTTATTATTTCGGTTAACTCTAATTCTTTTTTTATTATATTTAGATTTAATTTTTGAGGTATTCATAAAGTTAAAAAAAGAAGGTCTTGAAAATTAAAAAATAAAATCTAAATATAATTTCTATTCTCAAGACCTTCAAAAGTACAAAACTAATTATCTTTATTTAGCTTGTTCAAGTTTAAGAGTTAAAGTTGGCTGATCACAAACTTCTGTAGGACCAAAATACTGAATTGGACCAGGATAAACATAACTTGTATAACGAGCCCAAACATCACGCTTTGATGCAAAATACTTAAATGGAGCACCATCTAATTCAACAAGGGCCTTGCGAATCACTGGTTTCATTTTTCCATTACGCTTTTCAAGATTCATCATCATTGTAATCGGAACACCACCTGCAATCCACTGATCAGCAGGAGCTGTTGTGTTCTTGATGATAGACATGTAACCAGTCTTACCATTTGCAATAAGTCTTGTTGCGTTATATCCAAGGCTATAACAATAGTCTGCATCGTAATTTGATGGAGCAGCGCAACGTCCTTCATAACCGAAGAAATGGTGCTGAGAAGCGAATTTACCAACATACTTGCCAGCCTTTTTCATTTTCTCCAATTTAGTTGCAACCATGTGTGAAAGAAGTTTCTCTGTTTCAATCAAAGACACTTGCACATTTCCATGTGGGTCACGGTCTAATGCCAATTGCTGAGCAACTTCTGTTGGAAGTGAATTGAATACCTTTAAGTTGTCTTCAGAAATATGTTCTTTCACATAATCAAGTTGTTTGTTACGTCCAACTTCCTTAGCTTCAGGAGTAGCAAGAACGTCATTAAGTTCTGCAATAAGTTTCTTAATAGCAGGAATAAACTCAATGAGTCCTTCAGGAATGAGTACAGTTCCAAAATTATTGCCATCAGCTGCACGTGCTGCAACAGCTTCTGCAATATATGTTACAACATCACTGAGTGACATTGCTTTTTCTTCAATTTCTTCACTGATAAGACAAACATTTGGTTGGCACTGGAGCGCACACTCAAGAGCAATATGACTTGCAGAACGTCCCATCAATTTGATGAAGTGCCAATATTTGCGTGCAGAATTACAGTCACGCTGTATATTACCAATAAGTTCTGAATATGTTTTACAAGCTGTATCAAAACCAAATGAAGTCTCTATTTGTTCATTCTTCAAGTCACCGTCAATAGTTTTTGGACATCCAATTACCTGTACTCCGTATTCCTTAGCTGCATAATATTCTGCTAATACACAAGCATTTGTATTTGAATCATCACCTCCAATTATAACAAGAGCCTTGATACCTAACTCACGGATAATTTTAATACCCTTTTCAAACTGCCACTCTTCCTCTAACTTTGTACGGCCAGAACCAATAATGTCAAAACCACCTGTATTACGATACTCATCAATCATATCAGCAGTGATTTCCATATACTTATGATCTACAAGACCACCAGGACCTAAGATGAAACCATACAATTTGCTTTCAGGATTCAATGACTTAATACCATCAAACAAACCAGAAATCACATTGTGTCCACCAGGTGCTTGTCCACCAGAAAGTATAACACCTACATTATAAGGAGGAAGTTCTTTTGCTTCACCAGTTTCAAATTCAATTACTGGCATACCATAAGTGTTTGGAAATAATTTCTTTATTTCCTCTTGATCACCAACTGACTTTGTTGGTTCACCTTCTTTAGCACTTACAGGACCTTGAAGTGCCTTTGGCAGCTTTGGTTGATAAGCTGCTCTTGCAATTTGCAATGGGCTTTTTTCCATAAATGATAACAATTTTATAAAATAAAAATATATCTGTATAGTTTTACTATTTTACCGTTACAAAGTTATACTTTTATTTAAGAAAATCAAAGAAGAATTACCATTATTATATGCTATCAGACTATTTTCAAGTTATATATTATTACAATTGTCACTGATGTTTTTGTATTTTTACTTTTATATTAACAGTTTACTTCTAAAAAATAATGAGTTTGTATAATTTATAACTATGATTCTATTAACATTTAATAAATGCGGACAATAAGTAATTATAATACAACATAAAAAAGGACTTGTAATCTAAAGAGAACAAGTCCTTTTCATGTTTAAGTATTAAAGAAGTGTTAATTACCTAAGAAAAAATGTATTAGTTATTTTCCGGACGGAGCTGACGAACAGTAACTGCTGTTTGCCACATTTCGCTTTCACGAAGAGCCTTAAGTTCTTCTTCCAACTTCTCACGATAATCTGGTTTTGAGTTACTATCAATTGAAATCTGTGCTTCGTTTCCACACTTAACATTTGCGTACAACTTTTCTACTACAGGCTTGATTGCGTCATGGAAAGGTCCCATCCAGTCAAGGGCACCACGCTGAGCAGTTGTTGAACAGTTAGCATACATCCAATCCATACCGTTTTTAGCAAAAAGAGGCATCAAAGACTGTGTCAATTCTTCTACAGTCTCATTAAATGCTTCAGAAGGAGTGTGTCCGTTCTCACGAAGTACTTCATACTGTGCAAGTAATAATCCTTGTATTGCACCCATAAGAGAACCACGTTCACCTGTCAGGTCAGATGTTGCTTCACGTACGAATGTTGTTTCAAACATATATCCGGAACCGATAACAATTCCTAGAGCCAAAGTATTCTCAATTGCAGTACCAGTTGCATCCTGATATACAGCATAAGAAGAGTTTAGACCACGTCCCTCAAGGAACATAGTACGGAGTGAAGTTCCAGAGCCTTTAGGAGCCACCATTATAACATCAATGTCAGCAGGAGGAACAACACCAGTTCTGTCGCTCCAAGTTATTGCAAATCCATGTGAGAAATAAAGAGCCTTGCCAGCTGTCAGATAAGGCTTAATTGTAGGCCATACTGACATAACAGCAGCATCGCTGAGAAGACACATTACAATTGTAGCCTTTTCGCATGCCTCTTCAATTCCAAATAAAGTTTCACCAGGAACCCAACCGTCTGCAATAGCTTTTTCAAACGTTTTTCCTTGTCTCTGTCCAACAATAACATTGAATCCGTTATCACGTAAGTTACAAGCTTGTCCTGGTCCTTATACACCATAGCCTATTACAGCAATTGTTTCATTCTTTAGAATTTCACGAGCTTTCTCCAATGGAAACTCTTCACGTGTCATTACCTCTTCGATAACTCCACCAAAATTTAATTTTGCCATTTTCTTATTGATTTATAAATTATTACTTATTATTAATGTCATTAAAAATTACTTGTTTGTCACAAATACTTTGCAAAAATAATCATTTTATTACAAAATAATGAATTTTACTAACATTTTATTCAAAAATCAGCAAACTGCGTACTACAGTATCACCTATGCTGTTGTCTGCAGAAGAATTTTTTCTTACTTCTATTTCAAATTGTTTTTCAGATTTGTTCCTCATATAGAAAGACAAAGTGTCTCCAAAATAGGATTCAGCTATATATGCCATCTCTATTCTTTTAAGATGATGTGTTTTATAATAATCCAAAGGAAACAAATCACAGATATGCTCTATATATTTTATGCTATTTACATGTCCGTTATAATCAATATCACTATATTGCATATCTATGCTTCTAACAAATGCATCATCTTCCAATGGTCTTACACGTCCTTGTTTGTCTATAGGACATTCTTCGTCAGGACAGGCGTATTTATCCATGTTTTGGCCATGCATTTGATGAAGATCTACAGGTAGTCTGTCAGAATAGTTAATCATTGCCCAAACACTACGTGCATAGCCATAGATTTTTGAGCCGTCAGGTGATGAAATGCGATAATTTCTGTTGGTGAAAAGTCTATAAACATTCTCTATCCATGTAGATAAAATAAACTTTTCGTGAACAACAGGCATTTCTGTCATTTCAATCGTTAAGCGTGACAACACCCAAGTGTAATTAGAATCATTCAATGCTTTCATTCCAAATCCTCTTGCAGCCGCATGATATTCTGCGCTGTTAAGCAGGTGCTTTCCCAACGTGCAATAATTCAATTTACCCGCAAAGTCTGTATGGAATGGGTCAACCAACATTTCTGTTTCACCTATATTATTCATAATTTGTTTACTTAGTTGATTTGTCTTTACAAACATTGGTAATTAATTCCATTCACATATCTGGCTTCTTCTTCTTTCTCGCTCTGTAAGATATTCATCTAACTGTTCTGTATAACTTTTAGTTATGCAGATTCTTCCAGAACGTACAAACTGCAAAATAGCACCCAAATCTTGTAAACCATGATACAAGGAGAGAATATCTTCAGTCACTCCGGTCTTTTCTATTGTTGCAAATGTAGGATTAACTTCCACTATTTTTGCATTATGTAGTCTGACAATTTTGCTCACACGATTATTATCCAACATCATTGGAGTAGATATTTTAAAAAGAGCTGTCTCCAATATGAAGATTTCGTCATCTGTAAAATAATTTGCCTTTATTACATCTATTTTCTTCTCTATTTGTTTTG
>JAFTTD010000135.1 GCA_017466965.1 Bacteroidaceae bacterium | reverse complement strand
TGAGGTTTTGAGGTTTTAAGGTGTGGACACTACGTGAACTCCTTTGTGCCGATAAACCGGCAGTCGTCGCAAGCATTGCTTCTATTACGCAATGCCATAATTCATAATTCCTAATTCATAATTAAAACTTAACTCCTTAACTCCTAAAAACTCTTCTGATTTACTCCACAAACTTAACCTTGCCCATGTCTCTTGGCTTAGCGGCAGGAGCCTCGTCGGCATAACCTAACCCAACGCACAGGCTTAGTTCGTAGCCCTTGCTGAAACCGAGTTTCTCAAGCACAGGCGCACATGCTTCGCTCTGGTTGATGAATCTTACAGGGCTTCCCAAACAGATGCTCCCCACGCCGAGCGACTGTGCCGAGAGCATAATGTTCTGCGCCATCAGTCCGCAGTCGTATGCCGAGAAGTCGTATGCAGTGTCGCGGGCAATGAACACCATCACAGGCGCGCCTCTGAAGCATCCCTTCACCATCTCCGCATCCATGCCGGGGTTGCCCTTCGCCATTGTTTCCTTAATTTCTTCCATCAGTTCGTGCTTGTCAACTATTCTTACCTCCCACGACTGCTTGTTCTGTCCGTTAGGGGAGTTGATGCCGCATTCCATTATTTTCATCAGTGTCTGTCGGTCAACAGTCTCGTTCTTGTATTTCCTGATGCTTCGTCTTGCCATGATGTTTTCAATCACTTTGTTCCTTTGGCATTCAGTCTGTGCGGTCTGAGCCTCTGCATTCTCTTTCTGAGCGTTGTTCGTGCACGCCGTAAGCGCCGCCATGAGCAGGCACGCAGCAATAGTCTTCGTAATTTTCATATTGTCTGTGTTTTAAGGTTATATAATTTGTATTCCATTCGCAAATATAACATTTTTGTTGTTTCTGCATGTCTTCGCAGGCTCATTTGTTTTTAAATGAGGGCTCATTTTGTTTTAAACGCAGGCTCGTTGATATGATTTAGCAAGGGGAAGGGGGATGTTTTTTAGGAGAATTTTTAAGGAGTTAAGGAGTTAAGAAGTTAAGGAGTTAAGTTTTTTGTAGTTCAGGAGTTCAGAAGTTCGGGAGTTCAGACAGTACCATAGGGTGGCATAGCAAACTCAAAAACTTAAAAACTTAAACTCCAGACTTAAACTCTTGATTAATCCATATTGTTGTATGTGTGAAAAACTACAATATGTTTGTTAACGAATTAAAATTTATTTTGTTGAAATTACAAAATGTAGTTTATTTGCAACGTGATTTAGTTTTGGTATCAGAAAAAAGAAAAATACAAGTGTTATGAAAACTTTGACAGACAAGGAACTTGAGATTATGAATGTGCTTTGGGACAAAGGTGCAATGTCTATGCGTGAGCTTCATGAAAATATGCCTGAGCCTCGTTCACACTTCAATACAGTCTCAACAGTAGTGCGCAGGCTTGAGGAGCAGGGTTTTATCAATCATGTGGCTCTCGGGGCACGCTTCTTTCATTATGAGGCGGCAATTAGTCGTGAAGCGTACAACGTTCGCAAGCAGAAGAGTTTTGTTGAAAGGTTCTTCGACGGGTCGTATATGAACTTCGTTTCACAGCTCGTTAAGGATGAGGACATCAGTATTGAGGAACTCAAGGAACTTATCAGGATGGTGGAGGAGAAATGAGGAGGAGAGAGAATATTAAGGAGTTAAGTAGTTAAGAAGTTAAGGAGTTAAGTTTTAATTATGAATTAGGAGTTCAGAAGTTCAGTAGTTCAGAAGTTCAGACAGTACTATAGGGTGGCATAGCAAACTCACAAACTCAAGAACTTAAAAACTCACAAACTTAAAATGCTAACTTACAAACTTAAAATCAGACTTAAATTCAATTAGCTAAAAATTATTCAAACATGGGCACGTTTACATTATACATATTGAGTTGGGCATTCTGCTTGACGCTGCTGATGGCTGTATATAAAGTGTTTTTATGTGGAACGACTTTTCATCGTTTCAACCGCTTTCTGCTGTTAGGATTCCTTGTTCTGTCGGCTGTACTGCCACTGTGCCATCTGGAAATGGATTTTGACAGCATATCCATATCAGAGACGGAGTTTGCACGGACTTTAGAAACATTCCATTATGATAATGATGAAACGGCTATTAAGATGTCGGATGTGGCTGAAGCGTCAAACAGCAGCAATGGCGAAACTGCAAATCCTTTATGGCCTTATCTGCTGATAGGAGTATATATGTTTTATGTGCTCATTATCCTTTCCGGCTGGATAAGGTCAACTTTCAAGATGCGCCGTTTTCTGCATGCTTGCCGTCGCTATCGTCTTGGAAAGTGGGTACGCCTGGCTGTCCACACTAATCTGTTCGGACCGTTCAACTGGATGAACTACATTGTCGTGCCCGATGAGGAGCGCAGTCTGCACAGCGATGTCGCTGTATGTCATGAACTTGCTCATGTGCGCTGTCTGCACTGCATCGATTTGCTTGTGGTGGGAGTGTGCGCTCTTGTCAATCCTGTAGCGTGGCTATTGCTGCGCGAACTTAAATCACTTCATGAGTATGAAGCCGACGACCACGTGTTGCGCAACGGACGGTTGGAGGCTAAGACATACCAATTACTGTTAATAAAGAAGAGTGTCGGTGCGGAGGCCTACGCATTGGCAAGCTGTCTTAATTTTAATCTTAAAAACCGTATCATTATGATGAAGAAACAAAAAACAAACAGATGGCGCAAGGCATGGATGCTTGCAGCCGTTCCTGTAGCCGGACTGGCGCTTGCAGTGTTCGCAGTGCCTGCAAATGAAGTAAAGGCCGAAAATTTTTCTGCCGACATATCTGCAGCATCGTTCGCAAATGCAGACATACCGATTCTGGCAGATGCGTCAAGAGCCGTGAACATTTATGTAGATAAGGAGGGAGAGGTGTATTGCTCAGTGGGAGGAAAGAAGTTCTTCAAGCACGACAAGAGTCTGATTGACATAGAACTTGACGATATTGTAGCTCAGGGAGTGATGGAGGCATACGAAAACGGCGTTCCTACAACGGTGCATATCACTTGCGAGGAAGGTACCGGCACAGAGATATACAAGTCGGCACATAGCCAGGTTAGGGCAGCCCTTACGCTGACGAAATCGAAAGTTGACAACCCTGATAAGATAGACGACCGCATAGCTGTGCACAACAATGAATACCGCAGTCAGACTGCCAGCAGAACAAGCGCTCAGTCTCCGGTAGCTGTCAACGATTCCATACACAATATGTGTGAAGTCATGCCTTCTTTCCCTGGCGGTGAAAGTGCCTTGATGCAATTTATAATGAACAACGTGAAGTTCCCTCAGGAATGCAACGCTGTTGACGGATTTACAACCCGAGTGCTGGTGCAGTTCGTAGTTGGCAAGGACGGAAGCATCACCGACAGCAAAATCTTTAAGCACATGATGACTACAAAGGAAACTCCTGAAAACAAATCGGCTCTCAAACATGCAAAGGAAGCTGCTGAAAAGGAGGCCTTGAGAGTAGTTGGTTCTATGCCTAAATGGACTCCCGGCATGATAAAGGGTAAGGCTGTAAGCTGCAGATACACCATACCTATGATATTCAGAACTAAATAGGAGGGAAGTTTTTAAGGAGTTAAGGAGATAAGGAGTTAAGAAGTTAAGTTTTTAGAAGTTCAGGAGTTCGGGAGTTCAGGAGTTCAGACAGTACCATAGGGTGGCATAACAAACTCAAAAACTTAAAAACTTAAAACTCACAAACTTAAAATCAGACTCAAAAACTTAAAAACTCAAATCAGAATTTTATTATTTAGATTTTCGCGGCAGAAATGCCGTGAGGCACTCTTTATGTCATAACCGAAGCTACATAAATACGTTTTATGTACGAATCATTTGACTTCAGAATAAAAGTATTTTGTGATTTTGACAAGTTAAGTTAATAGGTATGCATACAAGCCTGCTGCCGTTGTGAAATGCCGGCAGGTTTTTATTTTAGCTTCTGATTTACTATAGAACGTTCGAACTACATGGCTCTTTTGAGACTGTAATATGATAATGAAAAAAC
>JAFTTD010000134.1 GCA_017466965.1 Bacteroidaceae bacterium | reverse complement strand
TCTATCAAGGATACACGTGGTATCATCGACGCTATCCTCGATGGTTCTATCCTCAAGGCTGAAACTAAGAAGATCCCTATGTTCGACTTCGAAGTTCCTACAGCTCTTCCAAACGTGAACCCTGCTATCCTCGACCCTCGCGACACTTACGAGTGCGCTTGCCAGTGGGAAGAGAAGGCTACGGATCTTGCTGCTCGTTTCATCAAGAACTTCAGCAAATATACTACTAACGAAGCTGGTAAGGCTCTTGTTGCTGCTGGTCCAAAGCTCTAATAGTAGAAGAGAAAGTTATTTCTTTAAATATCGGCAGGGATGGCTACGGTCGTCCCTGCTTTTTTTGTTGCTTGGCGATGAATGACTTCAGAATTTCCAGCGAAGTTGAAACTGCAAGTCTTCACGGTGGTTGGCGTCAATCATTTCGGTGCCGCTCCCTATGCTTGAGCGATTGAAGTATTTTGTATGACCAATCTTTGCGGTAAGATATAATGCCGAATTGAAGTGGTTGGGCAGAACGCTTGTTGAGACAAGGAACGACAAGCGTATTCCGTGTGAACTGTAAGATGAAAATCCGTATGTGTATAACAGGTTTGGTTCGTAATGGTATAAGCGCGAGTCGTAATCATCTGTGTTGAAGTAAGTCATTGTCAGTTCCATTCGTTTTATTTTCGGCGTATTCTCCCATCTTATGTTTTCTGAGAATAATACTCCGAGTGCAGTCTGCGAATCCGTCTTCCTGACAGCAGAGCCTGCCAATGTGGTTTTCAGTGTCAGGTTATTTGCTGCAGAGCATTTCATCTGCAAACGAAGGTTATGCGTTGTGTGGTATCTTAGCAGAGTTTCATTGTTTGACTTGAAGTCCTTCTGCTTTGATTTCATCCTGTATCGCACAGAGAACGACAGGCTCTGACGGGGTGAATAAGTTGTTTGCACCATGCTCTCATATCCGTATGAACTGTTCGATACCTGATATTTCATCCATGGGAAATACATCATGTCCGCATACGTTTCTATTTTTAATGCACGGTTTATCTGTATGTCATACCCTATGTAAATGCCGCTTTCGTTCTGTGGACTGGAGTTCTCGCCGAAACTGTTTCCGTGAATAGAAACGTATCTTGTGGAGTAATAACGCTGAATCATTACCAGATTCTGAAAGTTACCTAATGGCAGCCTGAGTGTGTTGAGTGTTGCGATGCCACCGTTTGAGCTTGTGGCAGTCTCACCTCCGGCAATGAAATATCTGCATTTATAAGTATATGCCAGTCCGTAGGCGGCGAAGTCGCTGCCTCTTGGGTTGTAGTATCGGTATAATGATGCTGGAGTGTTGAATTTTGGTGCCAGAGGCATTGAATATGAAGTAGTAGCAATAGTTGCTGACAATGTGAGGTTGGATAGTTCTAAACGGGCATTACCGCCAAATACGGTGGAAGTCATGTTGCCTTTTTTGCTGTGTTCCAAAGGGGTGCGGTGCAGTCCGTCAGTCTTAATGGCCGATACTCCCGAAGAGTCAGCGAGCATGGTGCCATCCTCCTTTTTGTGAGAGAAGAACGCAGACAAGCGCAATGCGCCCAGTTTGAGAGTTGTTGCCAGTCCTCTCAGATACCCCGTTTCCGATGTGGAAGAATGTTTCGTTATGCCTCTGTCGTTTCTTCCTATGTTGCTGCTTACAATGTTTTTGCCGAAACCGGCTGAAGTGTTCATCACCAGTCCCTGTCCGAACGACAGACGGTAGTCGCCGGCGGCAATGGTGTGGAATATGCCGGTGTTTTTCAGCATCACATATCCAGACAGATAATCCACTCCACTTTCGCCCGCATCTTTCTCCATCTGTATTCCCGCCTCAATGCGGTTTGAAGAGTTCAGGCGGTATCTTAGTGAATGATACAGCCCGTTTCCCCTATAAGCCTTGTTCGGCGATTTGTCAAGTACGCTTTCCGGATAATCCATGAATCCGGCTTTTGTGTATAGCGGAAAGTCTGTCCGTACAATGGCTTCATTGTCCGATTGTCTCAGCAGAGATTTCAGCGAAACATTCTTCTCTTCTTCTTTACCGGCATAGCATAGCAGGCGGAGCATGGCGCGAACGTTGACATTAAGGCTTTCAATAACCATTAATTCCCCCGTTGACATCACCGGACGGTATTTCTTCAGGTAAGCCATGATGTCCGCCGTTTGCCTGTCCGTAAGAAAAGGAAGTGCCGTCAGTTGCTCTTCAGTAACCGTGTTAAGGTTAAGAGGGTTGCAGTGCAGTTCATAAAGCTCTTCAATCAGCTCCTGGTTAGAAACACCCTCATCGTCAAAGTTGTCCGCTATCAGTTCCGCAAAATCCTCAAAACTCATGTTCTGGGCAACAGTCGTCCCGGCATACACGAACAGGGATGCGGCAAAAACCAATAGCCTCACGATTGGTTTCATCTTGACAGAGCAGAGCCTCATCTGTCCCAAGATTTCCTTCTGTCTTCGTCAGTGATGCTTCTGACAACACGGCATGGATTGCCAACAGCCACTACATTGTCGGGAATATCCTTTACCACCACCGAGCCACCGCCAATCACCACGTTCG
>JAFTTD010000133.1 GCA_017466965.1 Bacteroidaceae bacterium | reverse complement strand
TACGTTCACGCTTGATATTTGTGAGTACTGTAAAATCAATGTCAAGCATATTCTCTTCTGGCCAAACCGCAGTACAGCCAGCAGATGTATATGTATCATAATGTCCTTCAGGCGTAAGTGTCAAAGGAATTTCATATTCATAATAGTTACTCTTATAGTCACTACCTATTCTTACAAAAACACTCATCTGACCATCTTGCAGGCTTTGATCACCTTCAATGGCATTTGCATGAACAAACATTTGGAGATGCTTATACTGGCGCAAGTCTATGTTCATGGTTTTATAAACAGCACGCGCATCGCCAGATGCCAAATTTTCAACCGTAATGGCCAAAGCTTGTTCGTTTTCTTGTGAAAGCTGAGGTTCCTGTGGATCTAACACACGGCTTATTCCTGGAGGAAGCACATAGTTCACTGGAGTTTTGTCATTATCCTCCTCTATGTTTACAGATGCGGTCTTTAGTTTGCCACTTATGCTTGGTTTATCTCCTGTAAACAAAGCCTGAGAATAATTTCTCCATTGGCCTCTGACAAGATCAAGGGATGCAAAACGTAAAACAATAGGTTGTTCAAAACCTGTGAGATACATACGCATGAAACGGATGCTACTGAAATCACCGATACTTCCTACCTTCTTTTCATAGTCATCGACAGGAATACGGAACTCATACCATGTTACTTCTTCTTGGTTTCCATTACGAAGTTTCACTTTTGTCTTACGCTGATTCACAATATAATTACGTCCAACCACCATATCTTCCGGACGCATACTTATACGATATTGATAGAAGTTTTCGTATTCGTTCATTGTGTAGTCCTGATTGACATCCTCAAAATCAGGCGTTGACTTATAGGCTGTACTGTACTTTTCACCAGACTCACTTGAATTTGGAGAGTTGCCTTCAAGCCCGTTTATTCTCTTATAACGTTCAAGAATAGACTTCTTCTGCGTATCATAGTCTGAACCTCTGAAATAATGGTAATCATCACCGGCAGGGTCTTCAAAGATTGAGTCATATACTTCTGGGGTTACTTTTGATTTCATTTGAGCAAGATAATCTGAATAAACAGTAAAGATTCGTTCATCATTATTACTCAACCCATTAAGACCTATATCTTGTTTGCTGCGTGCACCACCCTCTGTACTGAACGAATAAACCACACTCTTTTCAGCAGGTACTCTTCCCCATACTGTTTCTGTATAATTAGCCACACCTGTAACAGGCATACCACTTTCATACGACTTCTTTCCATCTTTCAAAATATCTTCACTCACATCACCAAGATTGATGTAAAAGTCTCCTCCATATTTAGAATCATCCTTAGTATAAATAAATGGGTCGAGAAGCCAGAACTCAATATATTGAACATTTGAAGTTTCGAAATCACTCGTGTCAAGCTTTCTCATCATACCACCCCATCGTTTTTTAGGATCGTTAAGCTTGCCATCGGCTGTGACGTCTGTATCAAGATTGTACGGACCTCTTTCCTCTGGATAATAAGCAAGATTGAGCACTGGAAGGGTTGAACTTTCTCCTGAATTAGTATCTCTGTTAGGATATACTTCTCTCACATATACCTCTCGTACATAATGATTAGAAAGTTGGTCAAGATCGCTCTTTATATGTCCAGGAGTCAGTGAAGAACTCCGGCGAGTAAACAGAGGGTCAATATTATACCATGCAAGAAGAGAACGATTATATCCGTATCTAACATCATTTGCCATGTTACCGTATTGCAGGCTTACAGGCGTAGAAGATATAATCCATGACTGTGGAGTGCTCACGTCTATTCCCGTATTAGACTGTTCAAAATCATCAATATAGGAAGCATTACCTTGCACTCCTGTCGCATTCCCCGCAACAAGCTGAGCGAACTCTGCAGAAAGAGAAATATTGGAAGGCTGGCTTACGTCAACAAGAGGAATCAAGTCTATCATGTTTGTCAGCCATTGGCTATCTTGTTTCCAGTTCATATTCAACCCCCATAGAGTGTTGTTCAGGGGTTCTGCTCCCATGCTAACTTTTGAAGTCAACGGTTGTTCACTCAATCTCATCAACGTACCACCTATCTGGAAGTTCTTTGAAAAATCATAGCTCCAGTTCAACCCCAACATCGTTTTTCTCACGAAAGATGATTCATCTGTATTTTCAAGACTTACACTTACATTTGTTCCTGCATCTATAATACTTTGATTTATTATCTCAACAGAACCCATTGTGTAATCCACTGTATAATCAGTACCTTCTGTAAGCGTAACACCTCCAGCAGTCACAACAACAGAACCTTGAGGGATATTCATACCGCCAAGTTCAATGACACTGCCACCTGAAGCCTTATATTCACCAACCAAGGAGAATTTGTTTTTTTCAGCTATTTGCTTAGCTATTGTTTTTGTAGAGTCATACAAAGCATCATAGCAATATTTGTCTGCAACATTGTCATTGCCAATCTTTTGCCTGAGCCAATCGCCAAAAGGCTCTACAACAGGGAAAATTATACGTGCGTCTTGTGATTTCACAGTATATCCCTCAACATAGTCGAACTTTCCGTTTGGATTGGTTTTCATATTATCATCCAATCGGTCTAGGTTCATCATTTTAAGCAAAGTTGTCTGCTTGAAAACTTCTTCTGGAAGATAATTGAGCAATACACCTGTAGTATCAGACAAGAACTTTACGTCAAGTTTAAACTTTTCTTTTTGCAATGAACGCGCATTGTTTATTGAATACACATTCTTCATCATCAAATCCCAGTTTCCAATATGAGGAGAATTGCTTGTATTCTTCAAAAGCTTTACAAACAAAGCCTTATCGTTATCTTTCAAGTCTCCAGAGAATTCTCCAACCTGATATGTATTACCTCCATAGGTATATTCGTATGCTATGGCAAGCACCTGATTTGGTTGTAATGTGGAATTCAACGAAATATATCCAAGGTATTTGTTCACCGTATATTCAGAAGATCTCAGAAGACGTGCATTCTCTATTTTCTCATAATCCACACCACCTGTAAGGAAAGCATCAAGAACTCCACTTACTTGGTCAATGTTACGTGCATCCGGATACGCATTAACTATTGTACTGTAAAGATCGTTGGCTGAATTATTAGGTATATTTTGTCCTCTGCCAGACCACAAAGGATTACTTATCCTCTCACGTTCTGCAAGATCAACAAAACCCACAATATCACGAGTGTTCTCTGTTATTCCGGTTGTATTTGTCACCCAAATTTCCACTCGATTAATTGTAACTCCTGATGTTATATTGGGAAGGGTCATACAAGCCCTGTCATACGAATTGCGGAAATAATGCGCGAGAAAGAAATGGCGGTTCTCATCATAATCGTATGCCTGAATGTCAAAAAGAGACAACTGGCTACCTCCTCGTGAAGAAACGGTTCTTGATTGCGATTTCTTTTGACTTACTACAGCCTGAAGATTTAAACGGCCAAACTGCAAATCTGTCCTTACTCCAAACAAAGCAGAAGCACCTCTAATTAGAGAAGAATTTGAAGGCATTGAAACATTACCTGCTTCAATAAGCTTGACTATTTCATCTTCCTTGCCTTCATATTTCAATTTCAAATTTTTCGCATCGTAGTCAAAAGTAGCATCTGTATTATAGTTAATATCAAAATCCATCTTATCGCCAACTTTTGCGTTAACGTTAAGATTAATTTTTTCATCAAAATCAAAGCTTGTTGTTTTTCTGTTACGTTCTGATAGCGACGGGTTGTCAATAAATTCATAATGATAACCGAATTTCATCTCAGCACTACCCTGAGTCTTAATCTGAACGCCACCTGGACCAAATATCTTCTCAGCAGGACCTAAATCAAACTTCATATCGGTAAAATCGAATTTCTCTTTACCCTTAGCCGCAAAGAGAGAATCGTTGCGAAGGCGGAAATAGGCATCCATTGATTTTCTTTCTGTCCATCTAAGATATTCATCAGGTGTCATTAGCCAAGGAGTACTAAGAAAATTATCACCTAATTTTGCACCTACACGATACATTCCAATCTTTTCATCATATTCACCCGCTTCCAGATTCAGATTTTCCGGATCTGCTAAATCAAAAGGATAATCTTCAGGTCTCCCACCTGTTGGATAATCAGTATCTTTCACCTTACGGTTTGACACAGTGTCCTCTGGCACAGCCGTTTTACTGGCTTCACCAATCATTTTGGCATTGCTAACATTAGCAATAGCACTGACACTGCACATTATCAGCAGTATATATAATATGTTACGAAGTTGCCTGCTCAACTTAATATAAATTTACTTACATACATTAATATTTCTACATATAGCTAAACACCTATATGGTATTATGTTATTTCAACAATACCATTCAAGTATTCTCTAATGCTATTAATTGTGTTCATCATACATTTCTTAAGAAAAGCACTTTACACACAAACACATAGATATTTAACGTACAACAATGCTTTTTATTGCATTTTCAGCGAACAAATAAGATTGAAATTATTCAGTCATTATAAAATACAAAAATGAAGATAGTACACCTACAACATCTTCAACGCAAGCTTAATTACTTTTTCTACCGCTGCAGATGGTTCATCATTAAGTATTGCCCTAACAGCTTTAACCACAGGTGCAGGAGGGAATCCAAGCATCTTAAGCGCCTCAATAGCCTCATCATGCACCTCCTTATTCACTATAGCAGTTTCTTGCTTCTGAGCTGTCTGAAGCGGTTCTATTCCTATAGATGCCACCTTGTCCTTAAGTTCTACAATAATGCGCTGAGCAGTCTTTGCCCCAAGTCCCTTTACGGTTTTAAGCAATTTATCATTACCATTGGTTATTATGTCGCATAATTCCGAAGGAGTGAATGCCGACAACATTGTACGTGCCGTATTCCCCCCTATTCCCGACACTGATATTAGCATTTTGAAGAGTTCTCTCTCCTGTTTTGTTGCAAACCCATATAAAGTCCACGAATCTTCTCGTATAGCCTCATGCACAAACATACGGACTTCACCTTTTCCCTGAACAGCAGAATATGTGTTAAGCGAGATATTGCACAGATAGCCTACTCCACCGCATTCTATTGTAGCTTCTGTAGGCGTAAGTTCATCAAGTATTCCTTTTAAATATTCTATCATAAATTATATTTTTTATTCACAAGTTTTGTCTGGGTGTATAAAGTGAGGAGTTAGCTAAAAACCACTTACACCCCAAAATTTTCAATTGTCAGTCGTTCTTCTCATTGTTATCTGGTCTGAAGTAAACTCAACCACAGCCAAACGATGTGTAACAAAGATTATAGTAGTGTCAGACATAAACTTCTTTATGTTTTGTAACAAATGTCTTTCAGTTTCAATGTCAAGTGCTGACGTTGCTTCATCAAGCAAAAGAATTCTGCATGGTCTGACAAGTGCACGTGCAATAGCAATCCGTTGTGCCTGACCTTCAGATAGTCCTCCACCATTCTCTCCACACACAGTATCTATTCCTTCATGAAGGTCATAGACAAATTCCGCCATAGCAATGCTTATAGCGTCCTTAATCTGTTTTTCCGTAGCCTCAGGATTTCCAAACATAAGATTATCACGTATTGTACCACTGAACAACGTATTACCTTGAGGCACGTATGAAAAGTTACAACGAGTAGCCACACTTGCATCTACTTCTCTTTCGCCATTACAGATTGTCACTTTCCCCGAAGTAGGCGATAGTAATGACAGCATAAGTCTTATAAGCGTTGTTTTTCCCGCTCCTGTTTCTCCTAATATGGCTGTAAATGAGCCAGGTTTGAACTCATGTGAAAAACCAGCAAGAACCATACGTCCCTTTTCTGAATACTTATATGAGACATTATCAAACCTAACACCTGCAGGTGATAATAATTTTACGGGCTGAAGTTCTTTTTCAAGAGGTAGTTCTTCAAGCTCTATCAGGCGCTCCGCAGAAGCAAAACTATTGACAAACATCGGGAACATTCGTGCCATATCTATCAACGGACGCTGTATGCGACTTATCAACTGTGTGAATGCCATAAGAACACCAACTGTTATCATACCACTTTGAAGTTGGAATAGCCCCCACACAAGAGCTACAAAATATCCTCCCGTAAACCCAATTGT
>JAFTTD010000132.1 GCA_017466965.1 Bacteroidaceae bacterium | reverse complement strand
GGTGATGCTGGTACAGGTATGGTTGCTACAAATGCTGTTAAACAACGTACAGGTAATGTATCTGCAGGAACATCTTCATTCTCTATGATTGTTCTTGAAAAAGATCTGTCAAAACCATACGAAATGATTGATATGGTTACTACTCCTGATGGAAGCCTTGTCGCTATGGTACATTGTAACAACTGTACTTCCGATCTAAACGCATGGGTAAACCTGTTCAAGGAGTATCAGGAATTACTTGGCATACCTGTTGACATGAATGAAGTTTATGGTAAACTGTATAACAATGCACTTAATGGCAATCCTGACTGCGGTGGACTCATTTCATATAACTACATTTCAGGAGAACCTGTTACAGGACTTGCTGAAGGACGTCCGTTGTTTGTTCGCTCTGCAAATGACAAGTTTAACCTTGCTAACTTTATGCGTGCACATCTTTATGCATCTGTAGGTGTACTTAAGATTGGTAACGACATCCTTTTTAACGAAGAAAAGATTAAAGTTGACCGTATTACTGGACATGGAGGTCTGTTCAAGACAAAAGGCGTTGGTCAGAGAGTACTTGCAGCAGCAATCAACTCCCCTATTTCAGTAATGGAAACTGCCGGTGAAGGTGGTGCATGGGGTATTGCATTGCTTGCTTCATATCTTGTAAATAATAGTGAGAATTTGACTCTTGCTGATTATCTTGACAAGGTTGTATTTGCTGGCGACGCAGGTATTGAAATAGCTCCTACTCCTGAGGATGTAGAAGGCTTCAATACTTATATTGAAAACTACAAAGCTGGTTTAGCAATCGAAGAGGCTGCTGTAAAGGCTAAGAAATAACAACTATTATTCTATTATACAGACTGGACAATTAAAGTTCAGTCTGTATAAATAGAATTAGCTGTTGGTTGCTACATTTATTTACAAAATTAATAATAACTAAAAGTAGATAATCTCCCATAAAATTCTACACTCAATAAAAATAAATATGAGAGGGAGAGATTTAATATGGCAAATAATCCAATTTCAGTATTGAATCACGCTGCCGATAATATCCGTATTCTCGCAGCTGCATCTGTAGAAAAAGCAAAATCAGGACACCCAGGTGGCGCTATGGGTGGCGCAGACTTCATCAATGTATTGTATTCTGAATATCTTAATTATGACCCTCAGAATCCTACATGGGTTGGTCGTGACCGTTTTTATCTTGACCCAGGTCACATGGCTCCAATGCTCTATGCACAGCTTGCACTAATCGGCAAGTATAGCCTTGAAGAACTTGCTCAGCTTCGTCAGTGGGGCTCACCTACAACAGGTCATCCTGAATTTGAAGTTGAACGTGGAGTGGAAAATACTTCTGGCCCACTCGGACAGGGACATACATTTGCTGTTGGTGCTGCAATTGCTGCTAAGTTCTTAGCTGCACATACAGGAAACCCTACTTTTGAAAAAGAGACAATTTATGCATACATTTCTGACGGAGGTATTCAAGAAGAAATTTCACAAGGTTCAGCACGTATAGCTGCAACATTAGGACTTGATAACCTCATCATGTTCTATGACTCTAACGATATTCAGTTATCAACTGAAACAGCGGAAGTTATGTGTGAAGATACTGCTGCTAAATATCGTGATTTAGGTTGGGAAGTCATAGAAATTAATGGTAATGATGCAGCTCAAATACGTACAGCAATTGAAGCAGCTAAAGCAGTAGTTGGGAAACCAACACTTATCATTGGTAAGTGTATCATGGGTAAGGGTGCACTTAAAGCTGATGGCTCTTCATACGAACGTAATTGCAAAACTCACGGTGCACCTCTTGGTGGCGATGCATTTACTAATACTATTAAAAATCTCGGTGGTGATCCAGAAAATCCATTCCAAATTTTTGATGATGTAAAAGCACTTTATGCTAATCGTGCAGAAGAGTTGAAGACTATATGTGCTGCTCGTTATGCTGAAGAGGCTGAATGGGCTGCCGCTAATCCGGAAAAAGCTGCTGCACAGGCAGATTGGTTTGCAAATAAAGCACCACAGATTGACTGGTCAAAGGTTCAGCAGAAAGCTAACGATGCTACTCGTAATGCATCTGCAGCTTGTCTAGCAGCACTTGCAGAACAAGTTCCTAATATGATTTGTGCTTCTGCAGACCTTTCTAATTCAGATAAGACAGACGGATTCCTAAATAAGACTAAGGCTCTGACTAAGGGTGATTTCACTGGAGCATTTTTCCAAGCAGGTGTTGCTGAGCTTACTATGGCTTGCTGCTGTATTGGTATGTCACTTCACGGTGGTGTTATCCCTGCATGTGGTACATTCTTCGTGTTCTCTGAATACATGAAACCAGCAGTTCGTATGGCTGCTCTTATGGAACTCCCTGTTAAATTTATATGGACTCACGACGCATTCCGCGTTGGTGAAGATGGTCCTACTCACGAACCAGTTGAACAGGAGGCTCAGATTCGTCTTATGGAAAAACTTAAGAACCACAAGGGACACAATTCAACTCTTGTTCTTCGTCCTGCAGATGCTAAGGAAACAACTGAAGCTTGGGCTCTTGCAATGGCTAACACAGCAACTCCAACAGCGCTCATCCTTTCTCGTCAGAATATCACAGACCTCCCTGAGGGTAACGCTTATAGCGAGACTGCTAAGGGTGCATACATTGTTGCTGGTTCAGATGCTAATCCTGACGTAATTCTTGTTGCTTCTGGTTCAGAAGTTTCAACACTTGTTGCAGGTGCAGAACTTCTCCGCAAAGATGGTGTTAAGTGTAGTATTGTTTCTGTTCCATCTGAAGGACTGTTCCGCAGTCAATCAGCTGAATACCAAGCATCAATTCTCCCTGCAGGAGTAAAGAAATTCGGTCTTACAGCCGGACTTCCTGTAAATTTGCAAGGACTTGTACCTGCACACGAAGGTAAAGTTTGGGGTCTTGAAAGCTTTGGCTTCTCTGCTCCATACAAGGTTCTTGATGAAAAACTTGGTTTTACTGCTGAGAATGTTTATAATCAAGTTAAAGCTATGCTTTAATATATAATACTTAATTGAGGAGATAAAGAATTTCTTTACTCCTCAATTTATTGTATAAACACCTCAATCTATTGTTATGGATATAAAAAAGGTTGGAATTGCAAGTGATCATGCAGCATTCCCATTAAAACAATTTGTAAAAAAATATCTTGAAGAGAAAGGCATAGAATATAAAGATTACGGAACTTACACTGAAGATAGTTGTAATTATGCAACATTTGGACATGCATTAGCTGAAGGTATAGAAAAAGGTGAAGTATATCCAGGAATAGCTATGTGTGGAAGCGGTGAAGGTATTACTATGACTCTCAACAAACACCAAGATATAAGAGCTGGACTTTGTTGGATTCCTGAAATTGCACATTTAATACGTCAACATAACAATGCAAATGTTCTTGTTATGCCTGGTAGATTCATAGATGAAGAAATGGCAAGAAAAATTATGGATGAATTTTTTGCTACTGAATTTGAAGGTGGACGCCATCAAGAAAGAATTGAAGCAATTCCTGTTAAATGAAGTATTAAATATAGAATATAAAAAACTTTAGTTTAATTATAATGAATATGAAAAAAACAAGATTTACAATGCTTTTAGCGCTGATTTTTACAGGGCTAATGCTTTGTCAACCTGTTGAAGCACAAAAGGTTGGAACTTTTGAGGCTGGTAAAGGCTCATTTATGCTCAATGGAAAACCATTTGTTGTAAAAGCAGCAGAAATACACTATCCTCGTATCCCTCGTGAATACTGGGATCACCGTATAAAGATGTGTAAGGCTTTAGGTATGAATACTGTCTGCATCTACATTTTTTGGAACATTCATGAACAGCGTGAAGGAGTATTTGACTTTACAGGTAACAATGACATTGCTGCTTTCTGTAAACTTGCTCAAAAGAACGGCATGTATGTAATTGTTCGTCCTGGACCATACGTCTGTGCAG
>JAFTTD010000131.1 GCA_017466965.1 Bacteroidaceae bacterium | reverse complement strand
ATTTCACTATAGCCGCTACCCCGAAGCACAGTGGGAAGAGTCCATTCAGAAAATAAAAGCCGGCGGAGTAACGGTGATACCTACATACGTGTTCTGGAACATGCATGAGGAGACGGAAGGACACTTCAGATGGGACGGCAACCTGAACTTGCGCCGTTTTGTGGAACTCTGCAAAAAGCACGGCATGAGAAACATCATCAGAGTAGGTCCGTTCTGCCACGGCGAAATACGCAACGGCGGACTGCCCGACTGGCTATTTGCCAAGCCTATTGAAGTGCGCTCAAACGACCCCAAATATCTAAGCTACGTGGAACGCCTATACAGCGAAATAGGGAAACAGCTGGAAGGATTGTACTACAAGGACGGAGGGCCAATAATAGGCATACAGATTGAAAACGAACATCAGCACAGCGCTGCTCCCTGGGCAATAAACTATCCGGGTGAGGCAAAGGACAACACTTGTGCCACCTACGACAAAGACTTCACACTTGTGGGAGTCAGCATACAGGACAAGGATATTCCTACTGCAAAAATTGGCGAAAAGCACATGATGACATTGAAGCGCATGGCAGAGAAGGCAGGAATGCTCACCCCACTCTACACTGCCACAGGATGGGGCAATGCCGCAATCATCGGCAACGAAGCCATCCCCGTAACTGCTGCATACACCTATCCTTTCTGGGAAAAGCCGAGCATGTCTCCATTCTGCCTGTTCAAGGATATTCAGCACAATCCCGACTATGCGCCTGTAAGGTACAACACAGACCTGTACCCTTCGTTTTGCGCTGAAATGGGTGTGGGCATACAGATGATTTACGAAAGCCGACCAGTGATAGACGCCCTTGCAGCAGAAGCTCTGATGGTTCGCACTCTCGGTTCTGGAGCCAACTGCATAGGCTACTACATGTATCACGGAGGTTCAAACCCTAAAAGCAAGGGAGGTCTGTTCTATGCTGACGAACCAATGGGAATACCTAAAATATGCTACGACTATCAAGCCCCAATAGGCGAGTTTGGAAGAACAAGGGATTCGTACAAATACCTGAGGAACATTCACACATTCATAAACACGTTTGGCAGCACTCTTGCTCCGATGGAGACGGTTCTGCCTGCGGGATATGACACCATTGCACCAGCCAACCGCAACACCCTGCGATTTGCGGCCCGAATGAAGGACGGAAGCGGATTTCTGTTCATGACAAACTTTCAAGACCACGACACCGAACGCACTGACATAAAAGACATAAGCATAAGGCTGAACCTGAGGAACGAAACTTTGAATATTCCGTCAAAGGGCACTTTTACACTCAAGAAAGATGTAAGCGCAATACTTCCGTTCAACTTCAACATGGACGGCGCAAAGCTCAAGTATGCCACCGCCCAATTGCTGACAAAGATAACAGACGGGAGTGACAGCCACTACATATTCTTTGCACCAGACGGGCTGACGCCAGAATACATTTTTGACGCTTCCACTATAAAGGGAAACAAAAACATATTCACCCCATCCCCAGGTACAAAAAGCACATTTTCCGTAAAGACGGCAGACGGACACAAAGTCTGTGTCACAACACTGACAAGAGAAGAGGCTTTGAAAACCACACTTACGGACGAAGGCAAACTGCTTATAACTGACGCTACTGTATTACAGGAAAAAGAGAATATAACACTGCTGTCATTAGGAAAACCAAACATTGACTACATCATATATCCTTCAAAAAAAGGCTGGAGCAAACAAACAACAAGTGTAGCTGAAGTAAATCCTAAATTCACAATAAAGACAACTGAGGGGCGATACGTTACAATACGTCCGCAGTTAGAACAACAACCGCAAGTGAACGATTACTTTCTGAACATCCACTACACCGGTGACGTAGGAATGGCATTCATTGACGGAGAATTTGTCCTGGATCATTTCTGGCATGGAGAGCCTTGGTCAATAGGAACAAAACGTTTTGCAAAAAAACTTGAGGAAGCAAAGGAAATCAATTTCTATTTCCGCCCATTGGCTGAAGATGCACCGTTCCTGAAAACTGGCGGAATACCCGAAACATCAATACCGGACTTCAGCGGCAACAAAAGCATACTGGAAATAGACAGCATTGAAATAGTGCCTGAATATCGAGTGCTTTTGAGTATGTAAGTTATAAAGAAGTGAAGAAAAGGAAATAGAATACAATTGGAATCAGTGGTGTTAAGTGTGATGTAAAAAAAAGAAGCTAAAAGGAGTCAATACCCAAGAAAGGGAAATACTCCTTTTAACTTCTATATCAAACTTATCTTTTAATATCCCAATTACCCCTACTCAATTCCTCGTTTTATCAGACACTAATAAGTCCTGCACCCTCCCATTCAGTCACAAGGCTTTTGCAGTCCTCAAGTGCTGATTTATCATCAACTTCATAGTTCTCTGTCAGCACAGAAACCATATCCTCAATAGTAAAATCTTTGCCAGCAACACTTTCCCAAATAAGAGCTGCAGACTCATTGAGACTTATAACTTTTGTAAAATTAATGTTTTCCTTACCGTGAGAGATTATGATGTTCTCACCACATATCATTCTGAGTTCAAATCCTTCCTTTATATTCATATTCAGATTTATTTATATAAGTTATTTTCTTAAAAGTTATTTCCCTGATATTTTTTTCCAAACCAGCGACCATTCTCCCAAAAAGAAGATTCGATACAATGCCAGGAGCAAACGTCTGAAAGGCAACAGTCTGGACCATATATAAGAATACATCTTCCAGAAAGAAGTATCTACGCTCCAGTATCTACCCTTTCGTTCAAACCCTACAGCAACAGCCCTGATGTCATCCAGAAAACATTCTTCAGAACCTCTGATATTGCCATCTCCTCTCAGAACCGCCTTGTTTCCCTCAATCTTCACAATCCTATGAAGAACATAAGTTCCAGAAGACAATTCAGCAAGGACCACATCTCCAATTTTAACATCTGTAGGCTTTGCAAGAAAAGCAGCGTCACGGTCTGACTCAAGAAAGGGACGCATACTTACCCCCTTGGGCTTGATGGAAACCTTGTGTCCCTGCGCCACAAGCTCACAAACGTGCGGAAGAAACAAATCATTCTTCATTTTCTTCACCTTGCACTGTTCTGTGTCTGTCTTACTATTTATGGTTCTTTCCATCTTCATTTCATTTAAGCATTCATCGCCTCATAGCTTGTCAGCGCAGCCTCTCTGTCGGGCAGACATTCAAGAAACCAATTAGGGACAGCCTCCATTAAAAGCGTAATAGTATCGCATATACCAGAATATACCCTCTTGTCCCATTTCATGACAGAACAAGAAGTCAGCATAGATGCAAATGCTTCAATGGTTGTCTGACGACGTATCTTATTATAAGGAGCCTGTTTAAGTTGAAGTATTCCGCCTATAGGGGCTTCAATATTCCTGTAGCATGGAGTCTTTCCGCTCCATGGCGACCCATATACCATAGCCTTGCCATCAACAAACCTCACAACAGGATTGTCGTCATTCATCAAATCCGCACCAGGAATATGCTTAATCCAAAGTCCTGTATGCGTACTCTTACCTGTTCCACTCGTTCCAAGACACATGTAAGCCCTTCCGTCCTTACGGACAACGGACGAATGCATAAGCAATGTTGATTTGTCAGACGATGCAAATGCATACATTATCATCAAAGCGTTATTCAATGCAAACGTTCGCATTTTGTCTGTTCCAGTCAACGCGACAGTAGCATCCGAAAAATCATCACGAGTTTGCATAAGGCAACACTTACGTCCTTCTTCGTTGCTTATGACTATTTGGTAAAATCCATCTTCAGTATGATACAATTCATGCATGGCTCCTCCACAATCGAATTTGCCAATCTCACTACCCTTTTGGTCTGGTCTGAACTTATCATCCACTCGCAAAGTGAACAGCAATGCGGTTTCGTCTGCAGTAGGCTCCACTTCAAAAGGTGCACTGGAAGGCAAATGCGACTCATTATTCACTCCGTCTTCAAAAACCACCCTATATCTTAACCCGGCAATAATGTATTCCTTTATATTATTCATTATATCACCACCCTATTTAGATTATAATTACCCTGCTATTACTCAGAGAAGGCAAAACCAACAGTCTTCGCCCAATCCGTTGTAAAGAAATAGCTGTAGAAAGTTTCATTTGCATACTTCCTTAATGGCACAAACATAGAGACACCTCCAAACTGTTCCTTGTCAACAGGCAAATAACCATTAAAGTAAGAACTATACCATCTGCTTGTGCTTTTAGCATAAGGGACAAGTTTCATGAAAGCCTCATTCCATTCAGAGTATTCTTCAGAAGTCAACACACTCTGCATTACGCCTCTAATATCATAGTAATCAGGAAATTCAGACAGTCTGCTCCAATCGTCATAATTAAAATACTTTTGAACGTTCTCAAAATCAGCGTCAAGAATCTCATCTGAATATTTCGTCATGACATCAGACATCAGCATGGCGAACTCATCCATTTCACGGCAATCAATGGCAGAAAGAACGACTCCGTAATCCCTGCTGTTCTCATAATGATTATAGTAAGCGTCAACAATGGCAGATGCATTAACATTATTCGCAAACACCGATTTCAACAAACTGCTGCCATAATTAGCCCCTGGGCCAGGAATCTCCGCAGGAGAAGCAATAACATAGTTGGTACAATTGCGCAATTCGTATGCCGATTCAATACACTGCATAAAACAAGCGTCAAACAACAGGAATTCAAACCTGTCAAATTCTTCAAGGACATTTGCCATATCAGACATATTCATTTCGTGCCCTCTGTTTGAAAAGGAATTATTACCATTGTCTATACCGAAACTTCTACGCAAAGACGCTCTGGAAAACAAATCATTTGACGGTATCCATCCCGAAGCATGCGACCAAAATATAATACCTGACGAATTTGAAGGATATTTTTTATTCATATATACCAAAACCTCACGCAGTGACTCTGCTGATGCAGAAT
>JAFTTD010000130.1 GCA_017466965.1 Bacteroidaceae bacterium | reverse complement strand
TACTTTTTGAGTTTTTAAGTTAGCAATGCCACCCAATAGTGTAAGAGCACTATAGAAACTTTTGAAATGTACGCAGAAACTTATAAATGTCATTGAGATTTATATAAATCCCACTGACTTTTATATAAATCTCAGTGACTTTTATGTAAACGTCACTGAATTTTATAACTTTTTGTTCGTTTCTTAAAAAATAAAAGAGAGGGTATGTCTGTGTTTTACAGTTCTGCTACGGCTTTAAGGTAGTTCTTCATGTTTCCAGCCTTAATGATTTTTTTCCATTGCTTCCTTCCGATTTCGTTCTCCATGTGTTCCCAAAATGTGCGAATTTTTGTAAGCCGTTGCATTTCAGATGGTATCACTTTGCTGTAGTGCTCGAGCAGTTCTGTGTGCATTTCTTTGACGAGGGAAAGCCTTTGTCTGGGTTCCCATTCGTTCTCTTCTTTGTATTCTGTTGCTAAAGACGGACGTGCAAGCAGTCCTCTTCCTATCATTATGCCTTTCAGCGTTGGTATTTCTGTTTCTATGTTTCTGATTTCTTCCAATGTGCTTATGTCGCCATTGTAAATGATAGGATGATTTGTCTCGTTCATGAAACGTTTGAATGCTTCTTTGTCTGCTTTGCCTTTGTATTGCTGTATTCCAAGTCGAGGATGAAGAACAATGTGGTTAAGTTTTGCATTGTTAAGCAGTCTGATGATTCGCTGTCCCTCTTCTTCTGTTTCTTGTCCGATTCTCATTTTGACAGAAAAGATAGTATCTGCTCTTTTCTCCATTTCTGCAATAATCTCTTCCACGATTTCAGGATGCTGCAGTAGGCCGGCTCCTCTTCCGTGTCGTGTCTGTAGGGGGAAAGGACATCCCATGTTCAGGTCAACTTTTTTGTATCCCATGTCTTTTATTGCATCTGCCAATTTTGAAAATTCATTTTTGTTAGATGCGATTATTTGTGGCGTTATGTCAACACCTTCGTTGAATTCAGGTTTGAGGTCGCGAATGTCTTTTGAGCGGAGTCCTCCTGGTTCCATTCTTATGAATGGAGTATAATATGTTGTCACACCGCCTGCTAATCTTGCATGAATGCGTCTGTATGCGTCATCTGTGAATCCTTGAAGGGGGGCAAAGTAAATGTTTGTCATTTTTCAGTGGTATAGAAAGTTGAAGTAAAGAAGAAACCCCTCCATGAGAAAGGGAGGGGTCTTCAATTATACTCCTGATAGAGTTTTATCTTGCAGCCATATCAAATGTTGCGTTTCTGATGCCGGCTTCTGCTTGTGCCATATCTACTCCATAGGCATCAGCATTTACTGTGATTTTTCCTTTTTCGCGAAGGTTAAGTGTTATTGTGCCGTCTTCGTTCATTGTCATAAGCTCAAATGATTCGCCGTTGATAACAGCGTTCCAAGTCTGTTTCTTTTCGTTGAAGACAAGCTTGCATTCTTCATTGCGAGTTTCATCTACAATCTTGTATCCGTCTTCTGTACGAGTCACTGCGAACATGTCGCCATTGCTTCCCTTCATTCTTTTAGTTTCACCAACACTGGCAACTGCTGAACCGCTTTTGCCAGACCAGAACTCTATTGAGTTGAAAATCAAACCGTCTGCAAGGTAAACAATTTCATATACTGGGATTATATGAAGACCTATAAAAACTAATTCGTTCACGAATTTGTTGCCTGTAATACCACGGTTCCATGAAGCTACTTTGTTGAATGTAGGGAATGTACCAATGCAAGATGAATACATGATGCTTGCACCGAGAAGTAGTGCGATAGCATAAATTTTACTGTTCTTCATAATTTTGTAATTTTATTTGATTTAAAAATGTTTTTGTTTTTTGCAAATATATGTAAAACATTTTAATAAGCCTTTATATTTATGAAAAAATATTTAGGCCTTTTTTTGTGGAACGTTTAACGCTTTTTTCTTTTTGCAACCCTTTTTCTTCTCTTTTTAGTTCTTCCTTTTTGTTAAAGTTGAATATAAAAGATATATTTGCATTCTAAAATGATTTATATAATGAAGGATATTGAAAGCTGTTTGCATGTAACGGTTAAAACAGAAGAAGAGCTGACAAACGAAGAATTGATGCTGGTCAATTCAGCTAAAAAAGCTTCAATAAGAAGTTATGCACCCTATTCGGAGTTTCATGTTGGTGCATCCGTGCTGCTTGATGATGGTACGGTTGTGCAGGGGAGCAATCAGGAGAATTGTGCCTTCCCTTCAGGAATGTGTGCCGAGCGTACAGCGATTTTTTATGCAAACTCACAGTATCCGAATCGTTCAATAAAAAGTTTGTGTATTGCTGCACATGATGAAGACGGGAATTTTACAAGGCTTCCTGTTACTCCTTGCGGAGGGTGTCGTCAGGTTATGCTTGAAAGCGAAAAGCGTTCGGATGGTAATATGCGCATTATTATGTATGGCACTGAATTTGTTTATATAGTTGAATCTGCAAGTTCTCTTTTGCCATTGCAATTTGGTGATGACGAGGGCTTAATTGCTAACAGATAACCTTTTTGCAGGGTTTGTTTTTGTTGTGTCTGCAAAAAAACTTAACTTTGTAACCAATATAATATTATGGATATAATCGTGCTTGTCTTCTGTGATTTTGGAGATGCGCATGAGTTTTTTTGTTTTATAGAATAATAAGTATATAATTTTGATTTCAGTAGATAATTTAAAGGTGGAATTTGGTGTTGTGCCATTGTTTGCGGGTGTTAGCTTTGTTGTAAATGCAAAGGAAAAGATAGCGCTTGTAGGCAAGAATGGTGCAGGAAAATCTACCATGCTTAAAATTATTGCCGGATTGCAGAATCCGAGTTCAGGCTGTGTCTCTAAGCAGAAGAACATTACGGTTGGTTACCTGCCTCAGGTAATGGTGCTGAGTGATGAACGTACAGTTCTGGAAGAGGCAGAGACAGCTTTTGCGCATATCAGTGAAATGCAGGCAGAACTGAATCGCATGAATGCAGAGCTGGCTGAGCGCACTGATTATGAGTCAGAGGAATATATGGCGCTGGTGGAGCGTTTCTCTCATGAGAACGAGCGTTTCATGATGATGGGAGGGCAAAACTATAGGGCTGAACTTGAGCGCACTCTTGTTGGATTGGGCTTCAGACACGAAGATTTTAGTCGCCCAACAAGTGAGTTTTCTGGTGGATGGCGCATGAGGATAGAGCTTGCAAAGATCTTGTTGCAGAAGCCCGATCTTCTTCTCCTTGACGAGCCTACCAACCATCTTGATATAGGTTCTATACAATGGCTTGAGAACTTTCTGTCTGCTAAGGCAAACGCTGTAATGCTCGTTAGTCACGACAGGGCGTTCATAAATAATGTGACGAACAGGACTATTGAAATATCATGCGGCCGAATTAACGATTACAGGGTTAAGTATGACGATTATGTTCTTTTGCGTGAAGAAAGACGTGAACAGCAGTTGCGTGCATATGAGAATCAACAGAAGGAGATAGCTGAGATAAAAGATTTCATCGAACGTTTTCGTTACAAGCCAACAAAGTCAAATCAGGTTCAGAGCCGTATTAAGCAGTTGGAGAAGATTGTGCCGATTGAAATTGATGAGATTGACACTTCGCGTCTCCGGTTGAAGTTCCCGCCTTGTCTTCGTAGCGGCGACTATCCTGTAATATGCAATGATGTAAGGAAAGATTACGGCGCACATAATGTGTTCAGTAATGTGAACCTTACGATTAAGCGAGGGGAGAAAGTTGCGTTTGTAGGAAATAACGGCGAGGGCAAATCAACTCTTGTCAAATGCATAATGAACGAAATAGAGCATAGCGGAGAGCTGAAAATAGGTCATAATGTGCAGATTGGCTATTTCGCTCAGAACCAGGCGCAGCTGCTCAATGGCGATATCACTGTGTTCGACACAATAGACAGTGTAGCAAAGGGAGATATGCGCCTGAAGGTTCGTGATTTGCTCGGTGCGTTCATGTTTGGTGGAGAAGCGAGTGACAAGTTCGTGAGAGTTCTTTCCGGTGGTGAACGTAGTAGGTTGGCAATGATAAGGCTGCTGTTGGAGCCTGTCAATCTGCTTATTCTTGACGAGCCTACCAACCATCTTGATATGCGCTCCAAGGATGTGCTGAAAAATGCAGTTAAGGAATTTGACGGAACAGTGATTGTCGTTAGTCACGACCGTGATTTTCTTGATGGACTCGTGTCGAGAGTATATGAGTTTGGTGGCGGAAAAGTGCGTGAACACATTGGCGGCATCTATGATTTCATTGAAAAGAAACGTCTTGAAAACGAAGGGATGACAGGTGTTGACGGAGAAACTAATCACAGAACCTCAGAACAGCACAGTGTTAAGCGTGAAGAAGCGTCTCAGCAAGAAGTGTCAAAAGGCAGACTTACATACGAGGAACAAAAGGAACTGAACAAACTCATCAGGAAAGCGGAAAAAGCGGTGAAGGACTGCGAACAGAAAATCGAGAAGCTTGAAGCTGAAATAGCAGACGTTGAAGCGAAGATGTCAACTCCGGAAGGTGCTTCCGACATGAATTTGATAGCCCGTTATGCGGAATTGAAGCGGAGCCTTGATGCTGCGGTCTATGAATGGGAAGAGGCGTCAATGAAGTTGGAGGACTTTTAAGCCTTTCTGTTCTCATGCTTATTTTAGCTTGCGTTTATTCCGATTCAAAGCAGTTGAATTTCTAAAAAGCATAAACAACCCAAAATATAGATTTATGAAAGTAAAACATTTATTTCCAATTTTTGCTATGGCATTATTAGGAACAGCCTGCTCTCAGAAGGAGACAGCAGGCATTGGCATCCATGAGGAGAACATGAACCCCGAGGTTGCCCCAGGAACAGATTTCTATCAGTACGCTTGTGGCGGATGGATTAAGAACAATCCGCTCAAGCCCGAGTATTCACGTTTTGGAAGTTTCGACGCTGTGAGCGAAGCTAACCGTGAACAGCTCAGACAGCTCATTGAGGAACTGGCGCAGTCAGAACATGCAGAAGGCAGTGTGGCCCAGAAGATAGGCAATGTATATGCCATGATGATGGATTCGGCTCGCCTTAATAAGGACGGTGTTAAGCCAATCCTTGCAGACATGGAGCGAATCTCGAAAGTGCAGACTCGTGCAGAGCTTCACAAGATGATGGGAGAATACGGACAGAAAGGCGCTCAGGAACTGTTCGGAAGCTACATCGGAGCCGATATGATGGACAGCAAAAATAACATTCTTGAAGTAGGGCAGAGCGGACTCACCCTCGGACAGAAAGATTACTATCTCAATGATGACGAGGCGACAGTGAAGATACGCGAAGCCTTCAAGCGTCACATTGTGAAGATGTTCCAGCTCGTAGGCGATTCTGAAGACGTTGCCACTCGCAAGATGAATGCCGTCATGGAGATTGAAACTCGCATGGCAAAGGCTTCCAAAAGCCGTGTTGAACTTCGCGATCCTGCTGCCAACTACCATAAGATGACATACGAGGATTTCAAAAAGGAATATGCGGGATATGATTGGGACTGGTACTGGAACTTCAATTTCATTCAGGGCTTGAAGGAACTTGTAGTAGGTCAGCCTGAAGCATTGAAGGAAGCAATGGCCATTCTCAACGATACGCCTGTAGAGAAACTTCGCGATTGGTTGCAGTGGAACTTCCTTGACGCAAGCTCAAGCGTGCTCGGCGATGAGGTTTATCTGCAGAACTTCGATTTCTACAGCCGTACAATGTCTGGACAGCAGGAACCGCAGGCAAGATGGAAGCGTTCTGTATCTGTTGTGAACAGCGTGCTCGGCGAGGCTGTGGGACAGATGTATGTAGAAAAGTATTTCCCTGCAGAGAACAAGGCGCGCATGGAACAGCTTGTGAAGAATCTTCAGGCAGCACTGTCAGAGCGCATTGATGCGCAGGAGTGGATGAGCGATTCTACAAAGCTCCGCGCCAAGGACAAGCTGGCATCGTTCTATGTGAAAATAGGCTACCCTGACGAGTGGAAGGACTACAGCCAAATGGTCATCGACCCTTCTAAGACATTGTTCGAGAACATGCACGAAGTGCGTCTTTGGGCCATCAAGGACATGGTTGAGCGCAAGTACAACAAGCCAGTTGATATTAACGAGTGGCACATGGTTCCGCAGATGGTGAACGCCTATTACAATCCTACTACCAACGAAATATGCTTCCCTGCAGGTATATTGCAGTATCCTTTCTTCGACATGAATGCTGATGATGCGTTCAACTATGGCGCCATAGGCGTTGTCATAGGCCACGAAATGACACACGGGTTCGACGACCAGGGACGCCAGTTCGACAAGGAGGGCAACTTCAATGACTGGTGGGCACCAGGCGACGGTGACAAGTTCAAGCAGCGCGCCCAGGTAATGGTCGATTTCTTCAACAAGATAGAGGTTCTTCCTGGCCTGATGGCTAACGGACAGCTTACACTTGGTGAAAACATAGCTGACCACGGCGGACTGAAAATTGCATACGCGGCGTTCAAGAAAGCTACATAGAACAACCCATTGCCTACAGTCAATGGTCTTACGCCAGACCAGCGCTTCTTCCTTGCATACGCTAATGTATGGGCGCAGAACATCACAGAAGAAGCTGTGCGCAAACTGACAGCAAGTGACCCGCACTCACTCGGAGAGTGGCGCGTGAACGGAGCTCTTCCTCACATCGACGCATGGTACGAGGCGTTCAATATAGATGAAAACTCGCCTCTCTTCATTCCGAAGGAACAGCGCGTTAACATCTGGTAATGC
>JAFTTD010000129.1 GCA_017466965.1 Bacteroidaceae bacterium | reverse complement strand
TGGTGGCAGAGATGGAGAAATGTAGATTCAGTTCAGCGTGCTCCATCAAGAAGTTTATGATTGTGGATTTTCCCGAACCCGAAGGAGCTGAAAATATAATAAGTTTTCCTCTTTCCATGACTTGAGTTTTTTAAGTTCTTAAGTTTTTAGTTTTTTAAGTTTCCAGCCTTACAATCTGCCTTCTTTAGAATATCACATCACATTCAGACCCTGCTCCTTTATCTGTTCAAGCTCGTCCTTCATCATCACGACTATGTTCTGCATTTCAGCCAAATTGCTTTTGCTTCCAGTCGTGTTTATTTCTCTTCCCATCTCTTGAGCTATGAAGCCTAACTTTTTCCCTTGACCGCTGCCCTCTTCCATCGTTTCACGGAAATATTTCAGATGGTTAGCCAGTCTCTGCTTCTCTTCATTTATGTCAAGTTTCTCAATGTAATAAATCATTTCCTGCTCAAGACGGTTCTTGTCATAATCAATATTCACAACTTTTTCCAAAGCCTCTGTAATGCGCTGACGTATTTTCTCCACTCTGAGTTTTTCGTAAGGCTCTATGCCTTTCATCAGAGATGCTATATTGTTCAGCTTTTCATTGAACTTAGCTGCCAGCGCCAGTCCCTCTTGCTTTCTGAAATCAACCAGACCGTCTATAGCGGCGTCGATAGCCACACTTACTTCATTCCATTCCTCCTCTGTAAGCTCTTCAGCCTCAACACGCATCATTACGTCCGGCATCCTCATCAGCAAAGGCATCCAGCTGTCAGGCTCTGCAATGCCATATTCTTCAGAGATGCTTTTAAGCTGCTTGAGATATTCGCCCACCAGCCCCCTGTTTATAGGAGTAGCATTCAAATACTCGTCTTTCTCAACCCAAAGGCTGAAATCAACTTTACCACGCTCCAGTCTCTTGGCAAGCCTCTGCCTAATCTCCATTTCCTTCTCCCTATAAAGAGGGGCTATACGAGTGGAAAGGTCTAGCGCCTTGCTGTTCAAGGATTTCACCTCCACATGAATTTTCTTGCATTAATATACAGCTACACTTTTGCCGTAGCCAGTCATTGATTGTATCATTATTATCTAAAACTTAAAATTATACTTCGTTTGCACATCCCGAACGCGAGAACCACATTCATGATATTTCAGCAAAAATACTACTTTTCATTGTAAACATGAACTTTATCGCCAAATTATTGCAAACGAGCCTGCGTTTAACATCAAACGAGCCTGCGTTTAACACTAAACGAGCCTGCGTTTAAATGTCAACGAGCCCTCGTTGTGACAAATCCACCTAAAAAATCGCACTTGTTTTCCATGCGCCTTATCACACTCTGTTTTTTCCATCCTCAACATCGGAAAACATTC
This sequence comes from Bacteroidaceae bacterium, assembly GCA_017466965.1. Next base: position 4,457 of record JAFTTD010000129.1, on the reverse strand, counting down.
TGTTATAAAAGCATAAAAACATGCTGTCTGTTTTGTTTTTCTCATATCAAGTGGTATCTTTGCAAAAATATGGCAGTGTGAACTGCGCAAACAAACCATGTAGAGGTGTGGCACAGAACAAAAGCAGCTTGGTCAATCTTCTTGCCTGGTGTTTGCATAATAATTATAAACGTATAAAATAAAAAAGATAGAGAACAGATGTCTTGCATTCTGCATATAGAAACTTCTACCGATGCCTGCTCGGTTGCAGTCAGCCACGACGGCACAAACATTTTTCAGACGGAAATTCTGGACGGGCCGTCACATGCCCAGAAACTGGGTACATTTGTTGACGAAGCGCTTTCGTTCACAGACAATCACGCCATCCCCTTCGATGCAGTTGCCGTAAGTTGCGGTCCAGGCTCATACACAGGGCTTCGCATTGGCGTATCAATGGCAAAAGGGGTATGCTACGGACGTGACTTGCGCCTTATAGCCCTCCCCACACTGGAAATAATGTGTGTTCCCGTATTGCTGAGGTATGACGACCTACCTGAGGATGCTCTTCTGTGCCCTATGATAGACGCCCGCAGAATGGAGGTCTATACAGCCGTTTACACAAGAAGTCTGCGCCCTGTTGTCGAGACTAACGCAATGGTTGTTGACGACAAGTCTATGAGCGAACTGCTGGAAAAGCACCCTGTATATTTCTTCGGCAACGGAGCAGAGAAATGCAAGGATGTGATTTCTCATCCTAACGCCCACTTCATAGACGGCATAAAGCCACTTGCTAAAAACATGTGTCCGCTTGCAGAAAAGGCAATTGCGAATGAGCAGTATGCTGATGTTGCCTATTTTGAGCCTATGTATCTGAAGGACTTTGTTGCCACTAAGGCTAAGAAACTTATTTAGAACAACAGAAAAGACAGGCTTCTGCATAAGGAACTATTTTATTGAACACGAAAAAATTGGACATCCCAATGGAGTATAATACAAACAGAGAGAGGCTGACTCTTCCTGAATACGGAAGATGCATACAGCAAATGGTTGACCATGCAAAAACATTGGAAGACAAGGCGGAACGTTTGAGATGCGCCACTACGATTATTTCCCTGATGGCGAACATGCACGAACAGCATGGCGCTCCAGAGGACTTCAGACAAAAGCTGTGGAACCATCTTGCAGCTATGGCCAATTATGAATTGGACATAGACTATCCGGTAGAGATAGAAAGGCATGACAAGGACGGAGACAAGCGTGAACGAGTGCCTTATCCGCAAAAGAGGATTCAGAAACGCCACTACGGATATATCATTGAGACTCTTACAAGGAAAATGGCAGAAATAGAGGACGAAGAAAAGCGCAATGCCTTAGCAGGATTCATGGCTAATCAGATGAAACGCTGTTTGGCAAAATGGAATCGCGACGCTATGGACGAGGAAAAGATAATTGAGGACATAGCCGCATATACAGACAATCTGGTGAAATTGGATCCGGACACGTTCAAGTTTATCAGCGACGCTGAAGCACTGAACGGAAACCAGTCAAACGGAAACAAGAAAAAGAAGAAGAAGTAACCTTGATTTATCATTAGTCAGGAGACAGGAATATGGGAGCATTGCGCAACAGAAGCAATATCCTTAACACCCTTCTTAAAAGCTTTTTCGTTCCTGAAACAAAAACCTCAAAGCAAAACAACCTAAGAAACTAAAAAAACATAAAACTTATGGCTTCATTCGTTATAGAAGGCGGTCGCAAATTATCAGGCGAAATATATCCACAAGGCGCAAAAAACGAGGCGCTTGAGGTTATCTGCGCAACACTGCTGACAGCAGACCCTGTGATAATGAAAAACGTGCCAGACATACTGGATGTCAATAATCTCATAGGCCTGATGAGCAAAATCGGAGTCAGGATAACAAGAATCGCATCTAAAGACTGGATGTTTGAAGCTAAAGACATAGACCTGAACTATCTCGGCAGCGAAGAGTTCATTCAAAAATGCGCCACACTACGCGGCTCTATCCTTTTGCTCGGACCTCTGCTCGGAAGATTTCATCATGCATACGTTGCAAAGCCAGGTGGCGACCAAATAGGACGCAGAAGGCTCGACACCCATTTTTTAGGCATTCAAGAACTTGGAGCAAAGTTCAAGTATGATGAAGACAGAAACATATACGAAATAGACGGCAATGAGCTGAAGGGTAAATACATGCTCCTCGACGAAGCTTCAGTAACAGGCACAGCCAATGTTATCATGGCCGCTGTCCTGGCAGAAGGAACAACCACTATTTATAATGCCGCATGCGAGCCTTACATTCAGCAATTGTGCAAAATGCTCAATTCAATGGGTGCGCGAATCTCAGGCGTAGCCTCCAATCTGTTGACAATAGAAGGTGTTGACAAACTTCACGGTACAGAACATTCCATTCTGCCCGACATGATAGAAGTAGGCAGTTTCATAGGCATGGCAGCGATGACAGGAAGCCAGCTCACAATAAAGAACGTCTCATACGAAAACTTAGGCATCATACCTAATATGTTCAGCCGATTGGGCATAAGAATGGAGCTTCGCGGAGATGACATTTTCATTCCTGAACAGGAGCATTACGAAGTTGCATCATTTATGGACGGAAGCATCATGTCGTTTGCTGATGCGCCATGGCCAGGATTAACTCCAGACTTGCTCAGTGTACTGTTAGTTGTTGCCACACAAGCAAAAGGCAGTGTTCTAATACATCAGAAAATGTTTGAAAGCCGTCTTTTCTTTGTAGACAAGCTCATTGACATGGGAGCGCAAATCATATTGTGCGACCCTCACAGAGCAGTGGTCGTTGGCCACGACAATCAAATAAAGCTAAGAGGGTCACGAATGTCATCGCCAGACATCCGTGCAGGCATAGCATTGCTGATAGCAGCACTCAGCGCAAACGGTGTGAGCGTGATCAGCAACATTGAGCAGATAGACCGCGGATATGAAAACATAGAAGCACGTCTGACTGCTATCGGTGCAAACATAAAAAGAATTAATTGAGCCGGGAAGGAATAAAAAGGTGAAGAAGATTTTTCATGACAGAGCTTGCGAAACTAAAATAATTGGGAAATAAGATGATTAAACGTGAAGATGTATATAACATCGGAAAAATCACAAAATCACACGCCCTAAAGGGTGAAGTCGTTTTCAATTTCTCCGATGACATATTCGACAAAACAGAAAGTGAATATCTGATTTGCGAAATAGACGGAATACTTGTTCCTTTTTTCATGGAAGAATACCGTTTCAAGTCAGACACTTCTGTATTGGTGAAATTCGAAGGCATTGATTCAGCTGAAGCAACACGCCAGCTGCTCGGAGCTGACGTATATTTTGAAAAATCCAAAGCAATCGAATCAGGAGAAGAAGACATGTCTTTAAGATTTTTCATAGGATTCAAAATGACTGATGAGAACGGCAAGGACATTGGAGTCATCACCGACATTGATGACAACACACAGAACTGGCTCTTCATCGTTGAAAACACCAAAGGAGAGGAAATACTCATTCCTGCTCATGAAGAGTTCATAAGCGAAATAGACAATGAAAACAAAATAATGAAAATGGTACTTCCGGAAGGATTAACCGAACTATGAAAACAGAATTTATGAAGCGCAAAATAGCCATTTTAGGATCAACAGGATCTATCGGCACACAGGCATTAGATGTAATTGAGGAGCACAGCGATTTGTATGAAGCATACGTCCTCACAGCAAACAACAGTGTTGAAAAACTTATTGCACAAGCAAGAAAATTTCAGCCAGAGGCAGTTGTCATAGCTAATGAGAAGCATTATGAAACAGTAAAAGAAGCTTTGTCTGACTTGCCTATAAAGGTTTATGCCGGCGATGATGCGTTATGCGAAGTTGTACAAGACGAGAATGTTGACATAGTGCTTGCCTCGATGGTAGGATTCTCAGGACTACGCCCTACAATAAGCGCAATCAAAGCAAAAAAAATCATTGCTCTCGCCAACAAAGAAACCTTGGTTGTAGCAGGAGAACTTATAAACCGTCTTGCAGCAGAATATCAAGTGCCGATACTGCCTGTAGATTCAGAACATTCGGCTATATTCCAATGTCTTGAGCCTGGAAATAAAATTGAAAAGATTCTGTTAACAGCTTCAGGAGGTCCATTCAGGAAATATTCGAAAGAAGAACTTCTTACAGTCACAAAGAATCAGGCTTTAGCACACCCTACATGGAATATGGGAGACAAGATAACAATTGATTCCGCCACACTCATGAACAAGGGATTCGAGGTGATTGAAGCAAAATGGCTTTTCGGTGTATCTCCAGAACAAATACAAGTGGTAGTTCATCCTCAATCTGTTATCCACTCTATGGTACAGTTTGAAGACGGTGCAGTAAAAGCACAACTCGGCGTACCTGATATGCGCTTACCTATACAATACGCATTCAGTTATCCCAAGCGTCTGAAATCA
>JAFTTD010000128.1 GCA_017466965.1 Bacteroidaceae bacterium | reverse complement strand
CTTGAATACGGTATAGACATTTTGTGGATTGGCGCACGAACTACAGCAAACCCTTTCGCTGTGCAGGATATAGCAGATTCTCTCAAAGGTATTGACGTTCCTGTTTTGGTGAAAAATCCTGTAAACCCAGACCTTGAACTTTGGATTGGAGCCATAGAAAGAGTTAACGGAGCAGGAATCAAGCGTATAGGAGCTATTCACAGAGGATTCTCGTCATACGACAAGAAAATTTATCGCAATATGCCAATGTGGCAAATACCTATAGAATTACATCGTCGCATACCAAACATGCCTATAATAAACGACCCAAGCCACATAGGCGGAAGAAGAGATTTGATAGCCTCTCTGTGTCAGCAAGCCATGGATCTCGGTATGGACGGATTAATAGTGGAAAGCCATTGCAATCCTGACGAAGCATGGAGTGACTCAAAACAGCAAGTAACACCAGACATTCTTGACTACATACTCAATCTGCTTGTCATCAGAAATGAAATACAGACAACTGAGAACATTACCGCTCTTCGCAAACAGATTGACGAAGTTGATAACCAGCTTATTGATTTGCTTGCAAAACGTATGCGCATCAGCCGAGAAATAGGACAATACAAGAAAGAGCACGGAATGACTATTGTCCAGACAAGCCGTTATTCAGAAATACTTGACAAACGCGGAGCACAAGGAGCATTCTGCGGAGTTTCTCCTGAATGTATTCGTCAGATATTCGAATCCATACACGAAGAGAGCGTAAATCAGCAGGTGAAAGTTATAAACCAATAATTCAATTTTCTAAAGCTAAGGAGTGCAGAAGTATCATTATATTCCTGCACTCCTGCCATTTACATCATCCTAATAACAATCTCACTCAAATCAATTCACCTATTTTGTATCTACGAATATGCAAACTCTGTTCCATTCAAGTTCAGAGAAAAGACCGTCTGTTTCTCCAAATCCTTTAGCAGTAAGTCGTGATGCAGATATTCCGTACTTCTTTACAAGTATGTCATATACAGCTTTAGCACGATCCTCAGACAGTTTCTGATTAAATTCTGATGTACCCTCAGTAGAAGCATATCCCTTAATCAAGACATTGCAATCAGGATTAGTTTTCATGTAATCTGCAATCATATTAATTGATATTTCCTGCGACTTCATCACTTCACTGCTTCCTTGAGCAAACAACACCACTGGTACAGGAGAATCTTTCTCCACCACAATTGCATCTGTAGTAATTTCGTCAGTCAAAGCCTCAGCAAGCTGCGCCTCAAGCGTCATGATTTCAGCATCACGCTCATCTATATCCTCTTCATACCTCACTCGCATACGATTTATTTTGTCGTTCATATCATCCATCTCTGCTTGGGTATAAACTCGGTCGCTTAGTTTGAAATTATGACTTCCGTTGCTATTCATGAACTTATATGTTATTCCCGCCATCAATGTCAAATAAGAGCTGTTAACATTGAATTTGTTCGCTCTCATATCCGACAAGGAATATGTCATGCCAGGCTTGAAATTAATCTGCAATGCATCACTCACATTCAGATTCATGCCTAACCCAAATGCAGCTGTAAGGAAATTCCTGTCTTGCATAGGCTTGTCGCCATGTCTCATTCCATAGAAATGCCCCCATCCTAATCCTGCTTCTGCCACTATTTCAAACGGACGAGGATAACCGTTGTATCCAGAAAAGAAATTATTGAGATTCAAAAGTCCGTTTAATGAAACATTGGTAAAGTCGAAGACGTTCTTCCCGCCTCTGCCATTGACAAATATGTTAGACCGGCTGTTTCCATTGTTATCGTTTATACCTGCCTGGACACTTACAGAAATTCCAACCTCTGGTGTAAAGTAACGCCCCAGTTCAAGCTTCATTGCTGGACGCATGTCAGGAAAGAAATTTGCACCTACAGTAGGCACATAACCACCGGCCCCAAAGCTTACAAACCAATTGTCACTGAACTTGCTTCCTTCATAGATTTGTTGTGCTGATGCCATCGTTGTTAAAGCAAGCACCGAAATTGTCATAAATAATTTTTTCATAATCATAGTTTTTAGTTTGTTAAACATGTATTAAAAAATATATCAAGAATGACATAATAACAATCATATTTCATTTTTGCTCACTCAAACACAATATTTTTTTGCATCTGATTTCACTTTTTCATAACTTTGTGAGTAGAAGAGCTTAAACCATTGGTTAAACAAATAAAAGAAAGGAGAATTTACAAGGATTCATAATTCTTAATTCATAGCTCATAATTCATAACTCATAATTAAAAACCTTCCTAAAATAATCATAAACGCATGAAAGCCATAATTACAACTATCGCGTTCGGAGCCGCATTGATTGCAACTAACGCACAGACAAAGCAAGTGAACGACGCCAACACGCCGTTGCATCTGATGAAGCCCGCATACACAATCCCCTATTCCATTCCTAAAGCCGAAGAAGTTAAAAGCAGCATCGACAGAGTGCGCAATTATCTTGAAGAGAACACATTCATGAAAATAGAGAACAAGCGCACACATCTGGAGATTGACGACATGGATAAGATTGATGAAGAGACGCAGCTTGTAAGAGGCACATTCAGGTTGACTTCATACGAATGGGGAGTGACATACAGCGCCATGATGCGAGCTGGTGAAGTCACTGGCGACAGCAAATATACCGACTATGCCGTCAGCCGAATGGAATATCTCGCCACATTAGCTCCTGCTTTCACTGAACTTCTGAAAAAAGAGAAGAAAATAGACCCTCTCATGCACCAGGTTGTCAAGCCTGAAGCCCTTGATGACGCAGGCGCCATCTGCGCCGCAATGCTCAAAGCCAAAATAAACAAACTTACAGACAAACTTGACAACCAGATAAGGACATACCACCAGTATATATCAAAAGGACAATATCGACTCAGCGACGGCACATTAGCCCGAATGCGTCCACTCAGAAACACCGTGTGGCTTGACGACATGTTCATGGGAATACCAGCACTTGCATGGAAGGCTGCATCAGAAAACGACACGGACGGACTAACCGAAGCTGTTGAACAATTCGACCTGTTCCGAAAAAAAATGTGGGTAGAAAGCAAACAGCTCTATCGCCACGGATGGGTAGAAAGCATGAATCCTCACCCCTCATTCTTCTGGGGAAGAGCCAACGGATGGGCATTGCTCACCGCATGTGAACTACTTGACGCACTTCCAGAAAGCCATCCGATGCGTACAAGTCTGATGACATGGTTCAAGCAGCATCTTGACGGCATAGTGCCTCTTCAGGGAACAGACGGAGCTTGGCACCAGCTTCTTGACCGCAACAACACATACCTTGAAACATCATGCACAGCCATCTACGCCTACTGCATGTCGCACGCCATAAACAAAGGATGGATTGACCCGCAAGCATACGGAGCTGCCACACTCCTTGCATGGAACTATGTAAATACCCGAATCTCCCCACAGGGACAAGTGAGCGGAACATGCGTGGGCACAGGCATGGCTTTCGACCCATCTTTCTACGCATACCGACCTGTCAACAACTTCGCTGCGCACGGATACGGCCCCGTCATCTGGGCAGGAGCGGAAATAATTGAAATGCTAAACAACCACATCATAAAGATGAACGACAGCGCTATACAGTTCTATAAGGAAGACCCTAAAACTAACGAACCTATATTCTATGTGAAATGAGAGTAGCGGGAGAAACGAATACAGATTGCCCTTTACCCAAATCGGTCATCAGACTATTATGAAGTGAACTCCAAAGTTTGGCAAAAACTTTGGAGCTTATTTTATGCGCTAATGACCGATTTGGGTTAAAAGTATAATTTTTTTCTTCGCATCAGAAAACACATTACTGCGCAGAAATTTTTACAAACTTCATTGACATTTATGTATAAGTCAGTGAGATTTATATGTATGCCACTGACTTTTATATAAATGTCAGTGACTTTTACAGATTATGACACTCTGCAAAGAATTTATTTGTATGGAAAGAATGAAGAAGGTTAATCGTTTTAATTATGAATTAAGAATTATGAATTAGGAGTTCAGAAGTTCCAAATTCCGAGCTTGCCGAGGAATCTCCTATCTCCTAATTCATAATTAAAGAAGCTCCCAACTCCTAATTTACGAGTGTTTCCTTATACCAATCTCATAATTTTTAGCCTCAGTAAGTGGCAGATAGAAAGTTTTCTTTTCCTTTTTATCCCTATAATAAAAAAAAGGAACTATATTTGCAATCAATAGAAATGTTAGTAATCTTCTAATTAATTTTATGAAAAATATAGCGAAACTTTTTGCCTTGATGGCTTTGCTGATGATTGGCGCGAATAATAGCATACTCCAGGCTGCTGTTCTTGTTGACAGTATTTATTATGATGTGGACAATACCGGTACCAGTGCGTATAATATTATTAACACGATTGAAAGACCTGATATCAGTGAAGAGGGAGAAAGTGAAATCAAGGATGGTGACAAGTTTGAGAAGGATAATATAATAAAATTGATACAATTATTAAAAGGAACACGATAATTATGGTTCCATAACGAATGAAGAAGGGTGGTTCCTCAATAATAAAACGTCGAGTATTGACTGAACGCAGTTCTACCTTTTCTTCCTTTTTACTATTGTTTATAATGTTTTGCATCATATCAATTACCTAATTCTAATTGATTTTTTACAAGTTTGTAATAAGCACTTCGCTTAGCAGTCAGTGATTCATGATTGCCAACTTCAATCACTTTACCATGATCAAGAACGAGAATCTGATCTGCATTCTTCACTGTACTCAGGCGATGAGCAACAATTATGACTGTTCTTCCTTTGAAGAAAGTGTTGAGATTATCTACTATGGCACGTTCATTATTAGCATCAAGGGAATTTGTGGCCTCATCCAGAAATATGTATTCTGGATTCTTATATACAGCACGAGCTATGAGTATGCGTTGTTTCTGCCCTTGGCTAAGTCCGATACCATCACGTCCAATTTTTGTGTTGAATTTTAGTGGCAGAGACAATATGTAATCCTTGACACATGCAATCTCTGTTGCCTTCAAAAGACGTTCTTCATCAATATCTTCATCGTAGACAGCAATATTTCTTGCTATGCTCTCCGAGAAAATGACACCATCCTGCATCACAACCCCACACTTCCTACGCCACCATTTCTTGTTGAGCGAATCTATGTTTGTTCCACCAATACAGATTTTCCCTTCTATAACAGGATAGTACCCAAGTAAAAGACGAATGAGAGTCGTCTTTCCACTTCCTGAAGCCCCGACTATCGCTGTTACTTTGCCATTTGGGATATGCAAGCAAATGTCATCTATCGTCTTTGTGAGTGAATGAGAATCATATTTGAACATGACATTCTCTACTCGTATACCATCACGAACGTTTGACAAAGAACAGAGCAAATCTTCTCTACTGTTCTCGTCATCAGTTTTATGGATCTCGTTGATTCGCTCAAGGCTTATTTTGACATCCTGTAAATAATAGAAAAAAAACATTAACTGATTAACTGGTGAGTTTAACTGGCCTATAATATATTGTACGGCGAGCATCATACCAATGGACATTTCTCCATTTATTACTGCTGCCGCTGCAACAACAGTAATCACCATATTCTTAACTTCATTGATGAAGACCGAACCTACTTCCTGAGTCTGTTGTAGTTTTAGAGACTTCATCTGAACTCTAAACAAATTTATCTGAGTGTCTTCCCATTCCCATCGTCTGCGTTGCTCACAATCCTGCAATTTAATTTCTTGTATTGAAGTAATAAATTCGTACGTCTTATTATTGTTGATAGCTTGTTGTGCAAATAACTCATAATCAAGCATCTTCCTCTTTCTCATGAACAGGCTCATCCAACCGCCATATAGTACGCTTCCCAAAAGAAATACCACGAACACAAAGTGATTATAAATAAAAAGCACTACCGAAAATATGACAAAACTGAACATCGCAAATGTAATGTTTAGTGTCTGTTGTGTAAGAAAGTTGTTCACTCTGTTGTGATCATTCATGCGCTGCATCAGATCCCCCATCAGTTTTGTATCAAAGAAAGACATCGGTAGTTTTAACAACTTTATAAAGAAATCACTTATAAGCGATATATTGATGCGCAAAGATATATGCAGAAGCAACCAGTTTCTGATAAAATCTATCGCAGTACGACTGATAGTGAGCATGAGTTGACCAAGAAGTATTAGGCATATGAAACTTATATCTTGGTTCTTGATGCCGACATCCACGATGCTCTGGGTGAGGAAGGGAAGGATAAGTTGTATCAAACTTCCTGCTAAGAGACCAAGAATAATCTGTGCAAAATATTTCTTATCTTTTTTTATATAATTAAAGAGAAAACGTAATGAACGTGTTTCTTTAATCTCATCAGAATCTTCATAATTCGAATAGAATGTAGGAGTCGGCTCAAGAAACATTACTATGCCTTTATCTTCACCGTTTGAGCGTGTACTAATCCAATGCTCTTTGAACTCCTCAAGTGAATATGATGTTAAGCCTTTGCTGGGATCGGCAATACTAAATTCTTTTTCTTTTTTAACTTTGTACAGAACTACAAAATGATTCTGATTCCAGTGGAGTATACATGGATTATTGTTCAAACTCAGATTTTCAATTGTGCAAAGCGTTGAAACGGTATTAAATCCAATCGCTTTTGAAATATTTTCAATTGCTAATAATGAAACTCCTTCACTAGACACATGACAAAGTTTGGACAAAAAACTCAATGTTAATTTTTTGCCATAATGTTTGCAAATCATTTGTAAACATACAATACCACATTGCATGCAATCACGTTGTATTGCTACAGGGAATTTTGACATATCAAAACGATGGAATTTATGTATTTTATAATTTTGGAAATAAAATAAAGATAGGCTACTAGCATTAACAAATAGCCTATCCTAATCTATTGTAAATTCACATATTAGTTATAATATCTTTTATGAGGACTAATGGATAATTACAGAAATTATCTCAATTTACATTTAATATCTGCCTTCTATGATGGTGCTCTCACCACGTCCTGTTTGATATTTCGGTGAACGGCTTACCTTTTT
>JAFTTD010000127.1 GCA_017466965.1 Bacteroidaceae bacterium | reverse complement strand
GGTGAAACAGGACTTCGCTTTGACCAGCCTGCTACTGTGGGTGTAACTTATATGCTCAAGCTTGGCCACATGGTTGAAGACAAGATGCACGCTCGTTCTATCGGTCCTTACTCTCTCATCACCCAGCAGCCTCTTGGAGGTAAAGCTCAGTTTGGAGGTCAGCGTTTCGGAGAGATGGAAGTTTGGGCGCTTGAAGCATTCGGCGCATCTCATGGTCTTCAGGAAATCCTTACAATCAAGTCTGACGATGTTGTTGGACGTTCTAAGGCTTACGAAGCTATTGTTAAGGGTGATTCAATGCCAAATCCAGGTATTCCAGAATCTCTGAACGTATTGCTTCATGAGCTTCGCGGACTTGGTCTAAGCATTTCTTTGGATTAATTTTATCTTCTACATAATATATATACAAGATGGCTTTTAAGAAAGATTCTAAGATAAAGACTAATTTTACGAAAATTACCATAGGTCTTGCCTCTCCTGAGGAGATCTTGGAAAATTCGTTTGGTGAGGTTTTGAAGCCTGAAACCATCAATTATCGTACATACAAGCCTGAGCGTGACGGACTTTTCTGTGAACGCATTTTCGGTCCTACAAAGGATTATGAATGTCATTGCGGTAAGTATAAGCGCATCAGATATAAAGGAATAGTATGTGACCGATGCGGTGTTGAGGTTACAGAAAAGAAGGTTCGTCGTGAGCGTACCGGACACATTGCTTTGGTTGTTCCTGTAGCACATATATGGTATTTCAGATCATTGCCTAATAAAATAGGGTATCTTTTAGGTTTGCCTACAAAGAAACTTGACTCTATTATTTATTATGAGAAATATGTTATCATTCAAGCTGGTGTTGCTGAGAATGCAGAGAAGAACATAAAGGATTTTGAACTTCTTGGCGAGGAAGAGTATTATGATATAATTGACAATCTTCCTGCAGGAAACCAGCAGCTTGATGACAGCGATCCTGACAAGTTCATCGCAATGATGGGTGCTGAAGCTATCGAATTCATGCTTAAGCGTGTAGATCTTGATAAGCTCTCATACGAACTTCGCGACCGTGCAAGTCAGGACTCATCACAACAGCGTAAAGCTGAAGCGTTAAAGCGTCTTCAGGTTGTTGAGTCTTTCCGTGCTTCGCGTGGAAAGAACAAGCCTGAATGGATGATAATGCATAACATACCTGTAACTCCTCCTGAGCTTCGTCCGCTTGTTCCGCTTGATGGTGGACGTTTTGCAACTTCAGATCTCAATGACCTGTATCGCCGTGTTATTATCCGTAATAATCGTTTGAAGAGGCTCATTGAAATCAAGGCTCCGGATGTAATCTTACGTAATGAGAAGCGTATGCTTCAGGAGGCTGTTGATAGTTTGTTTGACAACTCTCGTAAGAGCAGTGCTGTGAAGTCTGAATCAAATCGTCCTCTCAAGTCGCTTTCAGATTCTTTGAAAGGTAAGCAGGGACGTTTCCGTCAGAACCTCCTCGGTAAGCGTGTTGACTATTCTGCACGTTCTGTAATCGTTGTTGGTCCTGAGTTGCAGATGGGTGAGTGCGGACTTCCAAAACTTATGGCTGCAGAGTTTTATAAGCCATTCGTTATACGTAAACTTATAGAGCGTGGTATTGTAAAGACTGTAAAATCAGCTAAAAAGATAGTTGACCGTCGTGACCCAATTATTTGGGATATTCTCGAATTCGTGATGAAAGGACATCCGGTTCTTCTTAACCGTGCGCCAACACTTCACCGACTCGGTATTCAGGCTTTCCAGCCAAAGATGATAGAAGGTAAGGCTATCCAGCTTCATCCGCTCGCATGTACTGCGTTTAACGCTGACTTCGATGGTGACCAGATGGCTGTTCACTTGCCACTTTCAAATGAGGCTATTCTTGAGGCGCAATTGTTGATGCTTCAGTCTCATAATATTCTTTCTCCTGCCAGTGGAGATCCTATCACTGTTCCATCACAGGATATGGTGCTTGGACTATATTATATATCAAAGATTCGTCCTGGCGCTAAGGGTGAAGGTCTTATATTCTATGGACCAGAAGAAGCAATTATTGCATACAATGAAGGTCGTGTAGAAATGCATGCTCCTATCAAATGTATGGTAAAGGATGTTGACGAGAATGATAATGTTTTCTCACACATCGTTGAAACAACTGTAGGACGTATCATTATTAACGGTATAGTACCTGATGAAGTTGGATTTGTAAACGAGGTAATTGGCAAGAAGACTTTGAAGAAAGTCATTACTAAGGTTATCAAGACTGTGGGTATGGCACGTGCTTGCCATTTCCTTGATG
>JAFTTD010000126.1 GCA_017466965.1 Bacteroidaceae bacterium | reverse complement strand
ATTTTTCTAACCTTATAAATTTAAACAAAATGAGATTAACAATTGATGACGTAAGAAGCCGTTTCAAAAAGCATTTTGACAACGCAGAGGGTTCAGTGTATGCTACACCAGGACGTAGCAACCTTATCGGTGAACATACAGACTATAACGGTGGATTTGTGTTCCCAGGAGCTGTTCAGCAGGGAATGATTGCAGAAATCAAGCCTAATGGCACAAGAACTATCCGCGCCTACTCTATCGACTTGAAGGATTATGCAGAATTCAGCATCGATGACGACAAAGGACCAAATGCAAGCCATTTCCGTTATGTATTCGGCGTTGCTCGTGAAATGATGAAACTCGGCGTTCCTGTAGAAGGATTTGATACAGCTTTCGCTGGTGACGTTCCACTTGGCGCTGGTATGTCTTCATCTGCAGCTCTTGAAAGTTGCTTCGCATTCGCTATCAACGACCTCTTTTGTGACAACATAATAGACAAGATGACTCTTGATAAGGTTGGTCTGGCTACTGATCACAACTATCTCGGTTGCAAGTGCGGTATCATGGACCAGTTCGCTTCTGTTCACGGAAAGGCTGGACACCTCATGCGTCTTGACTGCCGTAGCGGAGAATTTGAATACTTCCCATGGAATCCAAAAGGTTACAAGCTTGTACTCATCAACTCATGCGTTAAGCACGAATTGGTAGGTTCTCCATACAATGACAGACGCAAGAGCTGCGAAAACGTTGTTGCTGCTATCGCTAAGAACCACCCAGGAGTTGAAACTCTTCGTGACTGTACTTGGGAAATGCTTGAAGAAGTAAAGAACGATGTTTCTGAAGAAGATATCCGTCGCGCTACATACGCTATCGGTGAAACAGACCGTGTACTTGCTGTTTGTGAAGCTCTTGAAAAAGGTGACTATGAAACAGTTGGACAGAAGATGTATGAAACACATCATGGTTTGAGCAAGGATTATGAAGTTAGCTGCGAAGAACTTGACTTCTTGAATGATATAGCACATGACTGTGGCGTTACAGGTTCACGTATCATGGGCGGTGGTTTCGGTGGATGTACTATCAACCTCGTTGAAGACAACCTCTACAGAAACTTCGTTGAAACAGCTAAGTCTAAATTCAAAGAGAAATATGGCAAGGAGCCAATCGTTATTGATGTTGTAATCGGTGACGGTTCAAGAAAACTTTGCTAAATTCAAGATTTGATTGAATTTTAATCAGAAAAGGCGGGAATGTACCACTACATTCTCGCTTTTTTTTATGAATAATAAGAAAAGTTATAAAAAAACATATTTTTTGAAGTTTTGAATTACATAAACATTTGTTTTTTATTTAAAACATACTTAAATTTGCATATTGAAGTGGATTATAATACTTTTTAGTGTAAAATGAACACTTTATGCGAAATAACATATAGTGTTGAATTTACAATTAAAGGTTTAAGTTTAACTTTACGAAAATTTTATTTTTATAACCTATTTATAACTTAAGATTCTAATAATATGAAGAATTTTAAATCAGTAATGATGGGAACTGCCGCAACATTGGCATTCCTCTGTGCTTGTACTTCACAACAAACACAAACAACAAATCTCACAGCTTCAGGTTTGAACCCTGCTGACTTCGACACAGTGTATGT
>JAFTTD010000125.1 GCA_017466965.1 Bacteroidaceae bacterium | reverse complement strand
GATAGGCAAAGGCCCAGAAGAGAAAGGTGCAGTCTGGGTTGCAATCCGCATACCAGACGACTGCATAAGCGCCCATGCCAACCAAAGCCGCATCACGAAGTTCGACATGAAGGACAAGGAAAACGTTAAGTATTCAAAGGATGTTATCAAGTTCGCACGCAAGAAGGGATACTTCAACGGCAAGGATGCAGAATTCAGTTTCCGCGATGCATACAATCCTTTAGATTTTGGCGGAATACGCTATTGTGACGCACGAGCATGGAGTTTCTTCAACAAGCACGTTGACGGAATGGACAAGTACCTTCCTTACATCAATGGTGAAGACATGACAGCCTCAATGCCGCTCTACATGAAGCCTAAGCACAAACTTTCAGTGCGCGACATTCAGAACGACATGCGCGATCACTACGAAGGAACAGCTCTCGACATCACCAACGACCTCGGTGCAGGAGCCTACAGCATGCCATACCGCCCTTCTCCACTCTCATTCAAAGTTGACGGAGTTGAGTATTTCAACGAACGTCCTATATCTACACAACAGGCAGGCTTCTGCTTTGTTGGCCAGATGCGTTCCGACCTTCCTGATGCAATCGGAGGCGTTATATGGTGGACAAACGACGAAGCAAACATGACAGCATTCACTCCTATTTATTGCAGCGTCAACGAAGTGCCACAGTGCTATCTCCGCATGGTTGACAAGCAGGACGAAGTAACATTCTCATGGGAATCAGCGTTCTGGCTCTGCAACACTGTTTCAAACATGGTATATCCATATTACAGCAAAATGATTCCAGACCTGCGCAAGGCACAGAGCGAACTTGAAGACGGATATGCGAAGTACCAAGCAATAGTAGAAGAAAAAGCCATGGAATACTATTCTTCATATCCAGAGCAGGTCATTGACGGTCTCACTAAATACAGTCTTGCTTGCGCCGACCGCATGATGAAACGCTGGAACACACTCTTCCAGTTCCTTGTTGTCAAGCACAACGACATGGTTGTCAAGAAAGAGGAAAACGGCAAATTCCTTCGCACTCCTTATGGATACGCAGAAAGCCCTGTTCGCCCAGGCTATTCAGAAGACTACTGGAGAAAGGTTGTAAAAGAAACAGGCGAAAGATACAAGAACAAGTAATACAACCATTACACATTCTTATAGAAGCACTATAGAATACACAAAAATTCTATGGTGCTTTTGTTTTACCTCTAATTACACAAAAAAGACACAATTTGACATAAAACACTCAACAAACTAAATTTATAAGCATCTGTAATGCTCTACTGAACAGAAATCAGTAAATTCGTGAAATGAAACACTAAAGCAAACATTATACAACTAAAAAAAATACATCAATCATGAAAAAAAACATCACATTAGCAGCAATGCTCTGCTTAATTGCATCATCAATGCAAGCGCAAGCACTAAAGACAAGAAAAGTAGATGAAGGGGGTACAGGCAAATACAAAGCTATAGCAATAAAGGAAAAGTCACTGCCAGACTTCGTTGTCTATCGTCCAGAAAACCTCAAAGCAGCCAAATCACAAGCTGGTGCCATGCCAATACTTATGTGGGCAAACGGAGGGTGTTCCGACACAAGCGTAGGATACGAGCGTATGCTGACAGAGATAGCGTCACACGGATACATAATAGTAGCAATAGGAGAAATGCAGGACAAGCTTGGTGACCGCAAAGAAAGCCACACACAGTCTTCTGAAATAAAAAGAGGACTCGACTGGCTTATAAAACAGAACTTCACAAAGAAGAGCGACTATTACATGACTGCTGACACAAGCAAAATAGCAGCTCCAGGACATTCATGCGGCGGTGCACAGGTACTGTGCAATGCAGCAGACCCACGTCTGAAGACCTATCTGATCATGAACGCCGGAATGGGCGACATGGAAATGGCAGGAGCAAGCAAAGAGTCGCTTCCTAACGTTCACGGACCAATACTGTATGTCGTAGGCGGACAGTCAGACGTAGCATATCAGAATGCCCAGAAAGACTACGACAGAATATCACACGCACCTATAGCACTTGCCGACCATCCGGCATCAGGACACGGAGGCACATACAACCATCCTAACGGTGGAGACTACGGACGACTTGTAACAGACTGGCTCGACTGGCACCTGAAAGGAAAGGAACAGAATGCTGAAATCTTTACAGAAGGCAAACTCGCCAACTATAAGGGATGGACAATGAAATCAAAGAATTTCAAAAACCAGAACACATCCGAACTATGGATTGAAAACGGCAATCACAAGATTTTCGGAATATTGAGCAAACCAAAACAAATTACAGAAAAACAACCTGTTGCAATCATCTCTCACGGATTCAACGGCACACACCATTTCGGCATGAACTATTTCAAGACTTTCAACGACATGGGATTCCAGTGCTATTCATTCGATTTCACATACGGCTCAATAAACAGCCGAAGCGACAACGATACCATGAAAATGTCAATTCTGCAGGAACAGAGCGACCTTGAAGCCATCGTCCGCCATTTCCGTTCACAGCCCGATGTTGACTCTTCTCGCATAATCCTAATAGGCGAAAGCCAAGGAGGACTCGTCTCTGCACTCACAGCAGCCAGCATGCCAAATGAAATTAGCGAACTGATACTCATCTACCCTGCCCTATGCATACCGCAGAATTGGACAGACCGCTATCCTCGCATAGAAGACATACCAGACACCACACGCCTTTGGAACGTGCCAATGGGGCGAAACTTCTTCACAGAGATACGCGACCTTGACGTTTTCAAAGTCATTGGCAACTTCAAGAAGCCTGTAATCATCATCCAGGGAGATGCCGACAGAGTCGTTTCTATGGAAGATTCACGCCGTGCAATAGAGCTATACAAAGATGCACGACTCCATGTAATACCAGGTGCCGGACACGGATTCAAGCCTCATGAGTTCAAAGAATCAATAGGAAAGATAGAAAAGTTCTTAAAAAAATAAAAACACAGCAAAATAATATCTCTTACAAAAAAATAATTTAGACAAAATATGTTACTTTGCGGAACAAAAGAATATAATAACATTTAAACTACTTAATAAATATGAAGCTATCAAGAAAAATTGGTTATGCGTTAATTGCGCTAACATTGTGTTTCGGAGTAACATCATGCTGCAATGAAGATGATGAAGTAGAAAACATCAAGCAACAAGACTATTCAAAGGAAATAGTCGGAATGTGGTTGAATTTTGATGGTACCACCAAGGTATTCCTTGAATTCTACAAAGACGGTACATTCAAAGCAACAGAAAACACTTATGCTTTTACTGTAACAACAGGAACTTACGTATGCCAAGGCGACATCCTCATTACACATGTAACAAATAAAGACGGAAGTATCACAACACACAAAAAACGAATAAGAATTGAAGGAAGGGAATTCAAAGTAATAAGTGAAACAGGAGATACAATCATGGTCCTCTACCGAGTGAAAAAAGATTTCAGCATCCTGAACAAATACACTATCTTCAATGCTATACCACAAATTGAAGCAAAAGAAGGCGACGAAGCACTCATATTACCTGAAGGGATAAAATTCAACGAGCAAGACCGCATCCCTACATCAGAAATGGAAGGAACAGTGTTGGCAGGTTCTGCAAGAAAGTACTTCTCTGAAATCCAGTTCAACGAAGACGGAACATTCAGCTACACCGTTGAAGGACAAACACTTAGCAAACCATACACATTCACTAACAACCAACTGACAGTGCCATTCCAGCCAGGAAACAAAACATACGATCTGAAGGCAGACATATTCACCAACGAAACGGAAGACCGCCTGTTCATAGTAATACCTAACCAGAGAAACTGGGGAGCTGTATTAATGTCGCTAATCCAAAGAGAAGACCCAAGCCTGACAATAACAGACGAACAAGTTGAAGCAATGTGTGACGAACAGTCAGAAACATTCAACACATTCTCTTTGATTCTCTCATACGACTTAGTGAAATAACCCTTCACCCTGTATCTTTACATAGGGAAAAAGGATATTTGTTCATAATCAAAAGGTGCCGGCAAACACATCACGTTTACCGGCACCTCTAATTTTGTCAATAATATATCATAACAATCACTATCTTGTTTTTTCTTATATAGAGGATGTGGCTCCCCCGATCTTTAAGGCTCATTTGATTGTATTAAATAGGATTTAAGAGGATTACAGAGGTTTGTTGAAGAATAATCTTATTCTATTCGTCTTGCTTCCTCTCCCAATCCTCTCGCTTCATCTCATTTGTTCAATTCTATTCAAATCTTTCTTATCCTCATATTCTCCATCTCAGCCTCAAGTTCTTTTATTCTCAGTTCCTGTTGTCTGATAGTTGTCTCCATCTCCTTCATCTTGCGGTCTTGCTCTGCCATATAGCCTGTGCGAACTCGGTACATGCGCTCTTTCATACCTCCTTCCTTACGGAAACGGTCTTCAAGAGTCGCCAGGTAACCGTTCATCATCACATCTATTTGACAACACATCGTGTACCCTGTATTAGCCATCTCCTCGCTGTTCCATTTCATGAAGAAAGGTTCATAATCCTCCAGCCTATTGTGTGATTTTGTAAATTCATGCATCCGCTGGTATCGGGAATGTTTCTTGTCCCAAAGCGACAACTGACGCGATAACAGGTAATCCTTAAAGTCTTCCCTTAATTCATGAATGCTGGCTCTCGCCACATTGAGCAGTTTCAGTTCCATTTCAGTCGAAGTCTTCCCATCCTCCGAACCCTCAATAATATTTTGTTTGCCAGACCGTGCCGCCTGCACCATTTGGTCTACCGTGCGGTCACCATATTTAGGCAAGAATCTGTCGCAAAACACAAATGTCATCTGGTAGAGTGCCTCCGACTTCTGATAAAAGCGCAATTCCTTCCAATTAGCACCATCAAGCAATACTCTCTCGTTAAAGTTCATAATTATTTATCACATCTTTATATTTTTCCACTTACTCATCCTTTTTCATCCTCATCAGTCCTTTATTTCATTTTGTGCTCTGATCGTTCAATTTAGATATAATCTTTGTTTTAATGGATATAAACTTTCATTATTAATCAAAAAGATACTACTTCAAAGCATCATAATCATCGGCATAATTAAATCTATCATAATCGCTTTCTCTGTTATCTTCCATGGCTCCACGCATTTCCTCAAATATATCTCTAAAAGGTTTCATTTTTATATTGTCATGTTCAGCGCTTATTGCTAATCCGTAAGAAGTAGATAAAATAGGAAAAAGTCT
>JAFTTD010000124.1 GCA_017466965.1 Bacteroidaceae bacterium | reverse complement strand
GAGAAGAACTTGATGACCCAATAACTTTTTGGTTTCGTTTATTCTACGCATTTTGGAGCTATGACTCCTCACCGATAAAAAAATGGACAGCAAATTACCTTGATGATATAGTCAAGGCTGTAAAGTCTTTACCACTTGAGAATCAGATTACACATTTGAAGGAATGCGAAAAGCATTACGAAGAAGACAAAACGAACGAAGCGATTGCAGTTGTATTGTCGATGATGTATGCAGAGGGTATCGGAACAGAGATGAATTATTCCAAGGCTAAAGAAATTCTTTCATCAAATATTGATGATGAGGAGTACGGTTTGTTTCTTAACAATCTTTTTAAGAATTATAAAGATGGGCTTGAAGGGCATATGAAATCTGCAGATTTTCCAGACTTCTGTAAAGTAGTAATTGCAGATAATCAAGAACGAAGTAAACGGTGGGAATATGAACGAAAAAAGAAACTCGTCAAAACAAACTGCACAGCAACATGTTTTAAAGTGAAAAGCGTTGAAGCATGGAAGACAGAAGATGGTAATCTTCGTATAAGGTTTGAAGTGTTCAACACTTCGCCTAATCCTTCTGGAAGACAAACAGTTGCTTCTAAGCCTTTCATTAAATGTAATGGGAAATACCATAATGTGAAACTCAGTTATCACATTCCAGATATTAGTACTGTTGGTATAAAAGGACATGCAACAACTCTATTCTCTGTGATAGTTCCAGCCTATCTTTTAAATAATAGCAATGAATTGGAATTGGTACAATTCTCATTAAAAAGCGATTGGGGAGAAGGATTTATCCGGGCTCAAAATGTCGTTTGGTTATAACAATAAGCTATGATTAATTAAAAAACAAAATCAGGAAGCTTTGCCGAAAATGTGGATATTATGAGGCGCACGTTTTAACACGCATCATTATAGCATCACAGATGTTTATACTAGATACTCCCGTATTTTCGGTAAAGCCCGTTCATACACATTTGTAAATTAGATAAATGAGTATAAGCATTTGCAATGCGACTGATGTTCCTTCTTTCGTAAGAGACTTGAGGCGCATTGGGAATGCTTTTTTATTGTTGCAGAAAAGATTAGAGCGATAAGATTACGTTATTCCCTTAATTTACATAAAGGACAAATATCTGAATTGTTGAAACGGATATGTCAAAAACGGATTACTAATTTCTCAGAGATATTGGGTATTATCTTCCAGAGAAGAATAGCAACAAATGAATAAATTGATAATGTCTGTTTGTGTAGAATGGTATTTCTTTAGAAGATATTGCCTTGCGAATAGGTAAGATTATAAGTATCTTCGCAATCACATTATTACGCATATGCTAAAAGAAAAAATTTTAACATCATGGATCATACAAAAAAACATTTCTTCGCTCGCTAACATCAAACGCAGGCTCATTTGTTTTAAAACGCGGGCTCGTTTATAAAAAAATGCAGGTTCGTTTGTTTTTAGGGAGCAAACAATTTGCTGTCTGACTTAATGAAGTTGGCATAACTATTTCGTTGTGCCAACTTCATTAAGTATATATAAACTGTATAAATTCTGTAATATCTGAACTCTTGAAACGTTTGGTTTCCTTAACTCCTGCAACAAGCGTACTTCGTATTTTTTTGCAATTGTTTATATACCGTCTGCAAAGTTTTTTCCTTTGTAATGTGGTATTTAGAAAATTATAGTTTATATTTGCATCAAATTCAAACATATAGCAATGAAGAAGTTATTATTTGTCATGGCTGCCATGTTTGCAGCAACAGCTCTAAATGCTCAGACTGAGGACAATCTGCCTGTGGTCACTTCTGTAGAAGACTCTGTTACAACTGTTGTGGCTGATACCACTATTACTGAAGTGCAGAAGTTCGGTTATCTCAGCTATAATGCTATTCTGAAGGCTATGCCTGATTATGCTGTGGCTCAGAAAAGCATCTCTGACCTCAAGCAGAAGTATGATGAGGAAATGAAGCGCACTGAGCAGGATTTCACTAAGAAGTTCAATGAATTTATTGACGGTCAGAAGAACTTTCCTGAGAACATCATGCTGAAGCGACAGAAGGAGCTTCAGATGCTGATGGACGAGGGGCTGAAGTTCAAGGACGAAGTGAAGAAGCTGCTTACCAACGCTGAGGCTGAACTGATGAAGCCTGTTTATCAGAAGCTGAACGACATTCTTTCCGCCATCGGAACTGAACATGACTACATGTATATCCTGAATACTGACGCTAACGCTTATCCGTTCATGAATATGAAATACGGAGAAGACGTTACTGCGGCTGTTAAGGAGAAGCTCGGCATTGAGTAATTCAAATCTATCTGCTTTAACAATGTCTCTACCATTTTCCTCTCATGGCCCTATAGGTGTTTTTGACTCTGGGTATGGAGGACTGACTATACTTGAGGGCATACGTAACCGTATGCCCCAATATGATTATATATCCGTGGGCGACAATGCTCGCGCTCCTTACGGCACCCGCTCTTTCGACATTGTTTATGAATTTACGCTTCAGGCCGTAAAGAAACTTTTCTCGCTGGGATGCCCGCTTGTTATTTTAGGGTGCAACACAGCGTCTGCCAAGGCTCTTCGAACCATTCAGCAACAATATCTTCCCGCTGAAGCCCCTGACCGCAGGGTATTGGGCGTGATTAGACCAACGGCTGAAGCTGTGGGTGACATTTCGCGCAACGGACACGTTGGAGTTCTCGCTACTGACGGAACTATACGTTCGGAGTCATATTCGCTTGAAATAAAGAAACTGCACAATGAGATGAGCGTGACGGGACAGTCTTGCCCCATGTGGGTTCCGCTTGTGGAAAACGGTGAGGCAGACAAGCCGGGGGCTGACTATTTCATAAAAGACAGCATTGAGAAGCTGCTTGCCAAAGACCCTCTTATTGACACCATCATTCTCGGCTGCACTCATTATCCCATTCTTCTGCCGAAAATAAGCCAATACTGTCCGCCGAACATCAAGCTCATTCCTCAGGGCAAATATATAGCCATGAGCCTTGAAGACTATTTGGAACGTCATGGCGAAATGAAGGGCAGGATTACGCAAAACGGAGAATGCCGCTACTTCACTACTGAGTCGGCAAGCAAATTCCGAGAGAACGCTTCCATCTTCCTGAAAGAAGACATTGAAGTGGAGCGCATCAGCCTCTGATATTATTCCTATACAAATAGATAAAATACATTTCCATTATGAAAAGATTATTTTCTGCTATGGGATTTCCATTGTTGGCTATCCTCATCTACTTTTTCTTCCAGATAATATGTTCCATACCCCTGGCTTTCATGTTGAAAGACCCTGTAAACCCAAACATGACGCCCGTGGCGCTATCGCTGTTTGCAGCCAACCTGCTCACAATGTTAGCCATCATCCCATTCAAGGTCTTCGGTCAGCGCAAAAGTCTGTTATCCACAGGAACCACCAGCTCAAGCCTGTTCGTAATATCCATTGTCGGAATGTTGTGCGGCATATTCTCAATAAACTTTATCTGCGAATTTTTTAATCTGAACGACATTGCCATAGACATGCTCATGGGTATGTCTGAAAATATCTTGGGCATACTTGCCATCTGTATCATCGGACCCATCTGTGAGGAACTCCTCTTCCGCGGTGCCATCATGTACCCAATGCTACGCAAAGGCATCAACCCTGCAGTCTGCATCTTTGTTTCAGCCCTCATTTTCGGAATCATACACTTCAATCCGGCACAAATACCTGTTGCCATGCTTGTAGGAATCTTGTTCGGAATAATCTACTATTACACCAAAAGCCTTGTGGCTACTTCCATCTGCCACATCATCAACAACAGCACGTCAGTGCTTCTCATGTCAATATACGGCGAAAACATTAAAGAGATGACTATGTCGAACATTTTCGGCAGTACCACTCATGTCATTATTATGGCAATTATCTTTGCAGCCTTGTCAGCAGTACTCTTAAGATATTTCTGCAAGAATCAAGGAAAACCAAATTGGAAGGAAGGGGATTTTTAAGGTTGTAAGGTTTTGAGGTTATGAGGTTTGCAACTAAAAAACTTAAGAACTTAAAAACTAAAAAACTTAAGAACATT
>JAFTTD010000123.1 GCA_017466965.1 Bacteroidaceae bacterium | reverse complement strand
CGATGGTTCCATAAGCGCAACTAAAATACGCATCAAGGTTGACTTACCTGCTCCATTAGGTCCCAACAAGCCAAACATTCCTGATGGGATTTCAAGATTAATATCCTTCAAGGCATGATAACCATTAGGATACACCTTATTAAGATTCTTGATTATAATTGACATGAAAATATAATATGGTCTATAGTATTAAATATAAATTGTGTTTGTATTCTACAAAGTTAATAAACTTTTAAATTACATCAAAATAAATACAATGATATAACAGATAAAATAACATTATTTTACAGTGTGATTGCCAAGTAAACAAAATAGATTCTAATTTAATGTTTTTTATGAATTAATAATCAAAAAAACATCATAACGGAAATCATACAATTCAACTGTATTAATAACAAAAGGAACATTTGCATATTTATTACAAATGTTCCTTTTATAAATTTATTTATATTACTTGAATTCTACTATATATCTTTCAATTCAATCAAATCAGAAATTTACTTCTGGAGCCTTTTCCGAACCTTCTGCTGCACTAAACTCAGACTTTCTTTCAAATCCGAATAATGATGCTACAATATTATTAGGGAATTTTCGCACCTTAACATTGAAAATCTTTACTGATTCATTATATTTTTTACGAGACTCATTAATTCTATTCTCAGTACCTTCAAGTTGTGCCTGTAATTCACTAAAATTTTCACTTGCCTTAAGATCCGGATAATTTTCAGATATTGCAATAAGCCTGCCAAGTCCACTGCTTATTGCATTCTGTGCCTGCTGATACTTACGGATATTTTGTTCTGTCAACTGATCTATTCCCACCTTAATCTGCGTAGCTTCTGCACGTGCATTCACCAAGTTTTCTAAAGTACTGCTTTCATGTTTTGCATATCCTTTAACTGTATTGACTAATTGAGGTATAAGATCAGCCCTGCGTTGATATGCAGCTTCAACATTCGCCCATGAATTAAATACTGTTTCTTCACCATTAACAAGCCCATTATAACAGCTTATTACCCATACAACCATTATTGCAATAACGGCTACAATTATTAACCTTGTCTTTTTCATGCCTTATAAATATTTAGTAAACAATTAATAATACTTTATACAAAAAAATCATACAAATATAATCTTACTAGATTTGCCTCATATTAAAAACGGCCTCCAGCCCCACCTCCACCAAAGGAGCCACCACCAAAGGAACCGAATCCACCACCAAAAGAGCCTCCGCTATTATGTCCTCTTCCAAAAGGAATTCCACCTACGAATGTACCTCCTCCGCCAAGTCTATGATCATTATCATTAGCATCAGTCTTTTCTTTTACAGTCAGCCTCTTACAATTATTACATTCATAAACAATTTGAATGTGGCGTATCCCATTAGAATCTGTATAAGCTTTCTTATCCTTAACTTTCAATTTGTATTTTCCGCAATGTCCGCATTTACGTTCATTCATTACTACTATGATTAAAAGAACTACAGGCAAAATAATTATAAAAATAGCAAACATTATAAGAAAGAAATTCTCCTCTTCATTTTCATTCAATTCCCTTTTAAGCTCATTTTCATCTTCAAGAACAGTTTTCAATGCAGAAATTGTTTCAACCATAGCTTCATTCCATTTACCTTGTTTAAGCAAAGGAACCATCACTCTATTCTCAACCCTCTTGCAAATAGCGTCAGGCAAATGCTTTTCTAACCCTTCACCAGTTAAGATATAATAACATCTATCTTCCGTTGCCAGCACCACAATCAACCCTGTATTCAGCTTAGAACCAACACCAAATTTATTACCTACTTTTATTGCCAGATCATAAGGATCATCATTCTCTATGTCCTTTATTGTTATAACCAAAGTTTTAACTCCTTTGTTTTTTTCCAATGAATATAACATACTGTTTAACGAATCAACTGTCGTAGGAGATAAAATCTTGTCAGGATTACAAATATATGTCAGTTCACCTGAAGTATTCAAAGGTAAATTATCCGGAGTATATCCCTTACCAGCAACAAATATACTGAACAAGAAAAATGGCAACAATAATAAAATTCTCATTTTTTGAATAATAAAAGTTACAAATAAATAGAGAAGAACAAATGTTCTTTTCTATCACACATAACAATCATTTTGAGTTATAAAAATACATATTTACAAAAGCCTGCACCCTTTCTGTATATTCTTTTTTTCTATCATGATACGACATTGCATGCATTGCTCCTGGAACAGTCCATATATGTTTGTCTTTAAGTTTTGATTGGTACAAAGTATAAACCATTTCAGTTGGAACATAAGTATCAGCAGCTCCATGTATAAACAGCATCGGTTTATCTGATTTCTTTAATTGCTCAACAGATGACGCTTCCTTAAACCCCCATCCATTTTTCCATCTACATAAATAATCTGCCACATAAAGGAATGGCATTGGGGGAATATGATAATCTTTTTCAGCTACATAAGCAAACTCATCCCAAACAGATGTGTATCCACAATCTTCTACGTAAGCTCTAATATACGAAGGCTGTTTCTCTCCAGAAACCATCATAGCAGTAGCTGCACCCATGGAAATCCCATGAACAATCATCTTTGTATCACCTCCGAACAATTCATTAGCTACACCCATCCATTGCATCACATCATATCTATCTTTCCATCCCATTTGAATATGATCACCTCCACTCTTGCCATGACCACGCAAATCAGGAAGAAGAACATTAAAATTCAAGTCATGATGATACATATACGCAATATGCAGCATATTTACTGCATTATTCTTATGACCATGTATAATAACGGCTGTATTTTTAGTTGTTTTTGGAGCCTTTATGTAGATAGCATGCAGAACTGTACTATCTTCTTTAGCATAAATCTCAATATCTTTAAGCTCATTATTCTTATTTAGTGAACGTACCCACCTTTTAAGAAAAGGATATTCACTATACATATACGTATATGTTTCTTTAATATTCCTTGAGCTTTTAGTTGGTGATAATGCTGTATGTAAAATATAAAATCCAACTCCTGACAGCAGAACTATAGACACTAACAAGAATGTAACGACAGACCTAAGTACAAATCCATGAAATGATTTATTATTTTTCTGAGATGAAACACTTCTCTTAACTCTGCCTTTATCTTTCTTATTAGCACTTTTATTACCTTTTGTTTTTACCATTTATCCTGACATCTATTAATTCCAGTACTCCCATGAAGCCATAGCCTGCAACAAAAGCATTTCCAAACCATTTTTAACTGTTGCACCATATTTAGCACCGTTACGCATAAACAATGTTTCGTCTGGATTATAGACTAGATCATAAAGTAAATTATTTGAAGTCATAGCTTCATAAGGCAAAGGTGGGCATTCTTCTGTATGAGGGAACATCCCGCAAGGAGTACAATTAACAATAACTTCATACTCTTTGACTGCCTCTGGAGTTATAGCATCATAAGTAACAGTGTCAGGCCTATGAAAACGTGAAACAAATACAGTTTTTATACCAAGATGTTGAGTTAGTCCATAATTAATAGCTTTTGAAGCACCTCCTGTCCCCAAAATCAAAGCTTTCTTATGATGAGGCTTTAGCAATGGTTCTATAGACTTTACAAATCCAGTTACATCAGAATTATAACCGACCAAACGCCTCTTTCCATTATATTTATTAGTTATAATTTTTATAACATTTACAGCACCTATTTCACGAGCTTCCTTACTTATTTCATCGAGGAAAGGAATTACTTTCTGCTTATAAGGAATTGTAACATTCAACCCCTTTAAGTCTGGTTGTGTATCAAGAATGTCTTGAAATTGCTCTATTGTAGAAATTTCAAAATTATGATATTCAGCATCTATATTTTCACTTATGAATTTATCTGTAAAATAACTTTTCGAAAAAGAATGCCCCAATGGACAACCTACTAAACCATATTTATCCATATATTAAAAAAATTGCAACATAATACAATTATAAACATCTCATTTTTTTTCTGCCGTATATAGAATGCACATATCAAATGCTAATCTCTTATATTTCACATTTACAAATCCAGCCTTTTCTATGATACTCTTCATTGATTTTGCTTGAGGAACAACATCCATTGTTTGCGGAAGATATTGATAAGCACTATTATCACGAGACAAATATCGACCTAATACAGGTATAACATATTTTTTATATATGGTAAAGAAATGCTTCATTGGGAATGATTGAGGTGCACACAAGTCTATTGCAACAAAATGTCCACCTTTGTTTGTCACTCTCAACATTTCTGAAAAACATTTGTCAAGATTCTCAAAATTACGTAATGCAAATGCAGTAATTACAGCATCAAATGACTCGTCGTCAAAACTCATATTTGCGCAATCTTCCTCCTTAAACGCTACAATATCAGACAATCCCGCATTTATAGCTTTTTTATTTCCAATTTTAAGCATTTGTTCAGATATATCACATCCTACAACTGCATCAGGCTGGAGTTCACAACAAGCAAGCAAAGCAAAGTCCCCTGTCCCCGTTGCTACGTCAAGTATTTTATTAAACTTTCGCTTTTTATTTTTTAAATAATTTATAGCACATTGCCTCCACCATCTATCAATACCGAAAGACAAAGAATGATTTAACGTATCGTATGAATGAGCTATATTATTAAACATAGCCCTAACCTGATCACGTTTTGAAGAATCATCCTTATACGGTTTTATCTGCTCTTGAGCGTACATTTGGTGTTATATATATTCTAAGTGTGTATAAAGTCTAATAAAATGTCTTTAACAAGTTTACCAATATGCAGACGCCATCATCATGATGCGTCTGCATATTGTATTTATACTATTCTTGCAATTGGATTATCTGCTTTGCAAATAGCAATTTACATTCTTTTCTATTCTAGCAGCTATGTCTTCTGCACATTCTTCCTTCACAAACTTCTCTCCCACTATATGTTCGTAAAGTTCAATATATCTGTCGCTGATACTTTCAACAAATTCGTCTG
>JAFTTD010000122.1 GCA_017466965.1 Bacteroidaceae bacterium | reverse complement strand
GAAATCCCAACCCACGGAGTCAAACTCTATCGTCTTGGCAATGATGTAGCAGACGGAATAGACCGCATACAAAATACTGATGAAGCAGTTGGAAGGCCAGTGTCTGGAAATGGTGTGATGTATAATCTCAGTGGTCTGCCGGTCTCCAGTCCTGCCCCACGGAGTATTTACATAAAAGACGGAAAGAAGTATATGTCTCCTGAGTAACAGAACTCATCATTCAAATTCATACCTTGCATTGTAGAGCGCATGTTTCACCCTTGGGCTTGCAGTGTATATTATTCTTCGTCGGCTGATATTTTCAGCCGACATTTCTTTTATGTCCTCAGTAGCCTTGCATGAAAAGGAAGTACGGAAAGTGCCGAACACTCCGCATTGCAGAGTATGTCCGTTCATAAGCATCTCTTCAAACTGTTTTGACAAGGCATAGAACGATGCCGCCACCATAGCTTCCGACATTCCGCTGTCTTCAGCAGCAAGGCGAATCATCTCATCCATATTGATTTTAACCCCGGGCAAAGTGTGAGCAACATACAAGTTTTTGTCACAAACCCTGACATACTGTTTTCTGATTTTTGCTTTGAGAGTACCCATAATCATATTCTGTTTCATATTATTTGCACTGCAAAGTTATGTTCATCATAAGCTTTATGCAAGAATCTGTTCCGGCTTCAAAAGAGATCAGTTAGAAAATAATGAATGTCATCCGTTCCAGTCATTAAAATCAGTCATAAAAAGCAAGGTGCACTCCAGAAACGCAGGCTCGTTAATCTGTAAACGCAGGCTCATTAATCTGCAAACGCAGGCTCGTTAATCTGTAAACGCAGGCTCATTAATTTGTAAATGCAGGCTCATTAATCAGCTAACGAGACCGAACTTCTAAAATAATAAACCGATATAACTCTTTGTCCTTTCATCTACAATTCATATCTTTGCGCATTAGCATGATTAATTAATACAGAATAGTCTTGCAGAATGGAATATTATAATAATAAAAATAACAGTCCGAACAGTCTGAATAATCAGAATAATCCGAATATTCCGAATATTCAGAGTATTCCGAATAATCAGAGTATTCCGAATTCTCCGAATTTTCAGAATATTCCGATTTCTCCTCTTCCTCCTCTTCCTCCAACCACCTTTCTCAATCAGCATGGTCATTATCGCAACTTGCGTGTCTATAAAGTGGCAGAGATTATTTATGACATCACATATTATTTTGCTAATAAATATCTCAGAATGGGCGATCGTACTATTGATCAGATGATTCAGGCGGCTCGAAGTGGAAAACAGAATATAGCAGAAGGAAATCAGGCTGCGTTGACATCTTCTGAAACAGAGATAAAACTTACTAATGTTGCTAAAGCAAGTCTCGAAGAACTTCTCGACGACTATGAAGATTATCTGAGAGTGCGTAATCTCCAGCAATGGGGAAAGTTGCATCCTCGTTACGAAAAGATGAGGCAGTATGCGAGAAGTGAAAACATATATAAGGATTATGCAGATAAAATCATTCACATGAATGATGAAGAGATTGCCAATTTAAGCATTACGCTCATTCATCAAGCAAATTTTATGCTCCATAAGCTTTTGATGACAATGCAGGAACGTTTTGTAAAAGAAGGTGGAATAAGAGAAAGAATGTTCCAATGTAGAAGCAACTACAGGAAATTTCAGAATAATCAGAATAATCAGAGTAGTCAGAATAATCCGAATAATCAGAGTAATCAGAATAATCCGAGTAATCCGAACACTCCGAATCCTCCGATTTCTCAGAATCCCCCGATTCCCCCAACTCCCCCTCAATCAAATACTAACTACTAACACAAAATATCACATGAAAAAGAAAACTTTTATTTTTGGAATGTTAGCGTTGGCTTTCACAACTTTTGCCAATGCTCAGGACTATGAACTTGTATGGAGTGACGAATTCAATACAGACGGTCGTCTCGACTCCACAGTGTGGAACTATGAACGCGGATATGCACGCAATGAGGAGTTGCAGTGGTATCAGCCTGACAACGCTTATTGCTTTGGCGGACATCTCATTATTGAGGCACGCAAGGAGAAGAGGCCTAATCCGATGTACCGTGAAGGCGCTCGCGATTGGAGAAGAAGTCGTCAGTACATTGAATGCACATCTTCTTCCGTAACAACTTCCGGCAAGAAAGAGTTTCAGTATGGACGTTTTGAAGTTCGTGCCCGCATACCTGTAGGAAAGGGCGCATGGCCTGCTATCTGGACACTCGGAAGGGAAATGGAATGGCCATCAAACGGTGAAATAGACATCATGGAGTATTACAGAATAAAGGGAGTGCCTCATATTCTTGCAAATGCAGCATGGGGCACAGACAAGCGTTACTCTGCTAAATGGGACAGCCAGGCAATACCGTTCACTCACTTCACTGACAAGAATCCTGATTGGGCTTCTGAGTTTCATGTGTGGAGAATGGACTGGGACGAAGAAGCGATACGCCTTTATCTTGACGATGAACTTCTTAATGAAACCCTTTTGAAAGAAACTATTAACGGAAGCATTGGAAAGGGCAGAAATCCATTCCGTCAGCCTCATTACATTTTGTTGAATCTTGCAGTGGGAGGCATAAACGGAGGTCCCGATGTTCCAGAGGCATATCCTATGAGGTATGAAATAGACTATGTTAGAGTATATCAGAAGAAGTAAGATTCTTCAGGAAAAATAATTAATAAACAAGATAATAATGATTAACAAACTTTTATGCGCAACATTTTTTGCGCTCTCTACTCTCAGCTCAGTTGCACAGACTGACATTCCTAAACCTGTGTTTCATCACACTTTCGATTCTCTGAAAGATGTGAGCGGACGTTACGAGGCGGCACTGATGTCAAGAGCAGAACTCCAGACCATATCAGG
>JAFTTD010000121.1 GCA_017466965.1 Bacteroidaceae bacterium | reverse complement strand
GTGTGGAACGAGCAACAAGCACGGCTCCCACGCTTTTTATATCTATGTGCAAATCATTTATTTTTTTTACATCGGTTTGGGGTAGCCACCGAACAAGAGAATATTTATCATGAAGAAAACAACAATTCTCGCAATGATTGCAGCAGGCCTGCTGATTCAATCATGTGGTGGTACAAAACAAGTAGCAACAACAACCGTACCAGCAAATCAACAAATGATGCAGGATGTGGAAGTGGAAGTCAATGCTTGTGAAGAGTATGCAATGAAAGAACCATCAAAGAGAGCAGCCGGAGTGGGCGTGCATTTCAGTGAAACAACAGCAACAAACCTTGCACAGCTTAATGCGCGCAACAATCTTGCAAGGGCTTTGCAGCAGTGTGTTAAGAATGCATCATCTTACAGTGCGAACGCAAAGGAACTTTTCGCATCTGACGCAGTAGCCAACGCTTTTGTTGGAGATGAGGAAGCAAGCTCTAATGACAGTGAAGAAGGCTGGGCTAAAGAGCTTATCAAGGGTGCTCCAATAGTAATGAAGAAGAAGTACAAGACACCAAACAACCGTTGGAGAATATACGTATGTGTGGAATATCAGGAAGGTTTGGCAGAAATGGCTGGCAAGGTAGCTCAAATATTCCAAGAGAAACTTACACCTGAACAGAAAGCACGAATAGACTTCAATGCCGAGAAGTTCAGAGCAGAGATGGCAAAGGCCATGGAAGGATACAAAGGCGTGACCGAGCAATAGACAGCTATGAGACAGTTTGTTTCTACATTATTAGTGCTACTGTTAATGACAACAGTGGCACTACAGGCTTTATGTGCAACTACAAAGTCAGACAAGACCCCTCCTGCATGGCTCAAGAACACTCCTAAGTCAACGAACGGCAATTACACATTCAAGGTTGTAATGGTAGATAACGGAAAGACTTTGCCATCATCTCGCCAATTGGCGAGAGCCGAACTCACACGTTCCATACAGAAAGAATTCAACATCCAGATTTCGGAAGAATTGACAAATACCTCTAACACTATTCAGACAGGGGGCAACATTGATTATACCGACAAAGAGACATACGTTCTGCACGTAAAATCGGAAGAGAAAGAAGTGGCAATCCACTGCGAACGCATTGATGAATACTACGAAATACAAGAAGAAGACGGAGTCATATTATTCAAGCTTTATACATTGTTCGCAGTTTCAGACCTTGGAACAAAGGCGCAATTTGACGAGTTTCGTCTTACCACAAAGTATGGGGCACGCGGGTTGTGGCGTTCAGCCATATGTCCAGGATGGGGACAAATGTACAAAGGCAGTACAGTGAAAGGTATATCAATACTTGCAGCAGAACTTGCCGCTATTGGCGGAATAATCTTTACAGAAAATGAGCGTGCAAGCTATGAATCCAAAATGCGCACTCAGCCAAGCTTTGCCAAGCAATACAAAACAAAGATGGACAATTATGAAACGGCACGAAACTGTTGCATAGGAGCCGCCGCAGCTATATATGTATATAACCTTATTGATGCGATTGCAGCCCCAGGAGCACGACGTGTATCTGTCACCCAACGAAATTTCACTGTTACGCCAAAGGCAACAAGGGATTTTAACGGGCTGTCGTTCAGCTACAGATTCTGAAAACAGAAATAACACAAATAAAAACAGAACTATTTAACAATCATACTCAATGAAAACAACAAGCATAAAGTTTCTAATCATAATGCTGGGCTTATTAGTCTTCAGCACTTGCTCAAAGGATGAGGAACCGCTAACCGGAAACATCATGGGAAAAGTCACAGACGCAAACACAGGCGATGTGCTCCAAGGAGTAACTATCACACTTACTCCCGGAGGCACATCAAGAACAACCGGCAGTGACGGAACTTTTGAGTTCCTCGACCTTGATCCCAAACAATACGAGATTCAGGCAAAGAAGAAAGACTACATCACAAACACCAAAGCCGTTACTGTTGTAACAGGGCGCGACATTAGAGGCGACATACAGCTCTCGCCTGTAATAAAAGAAGCAAAAATAGCACTGAGTGTCAGTTCTCTGAATTTCGGCAAAGACAACGAATCACTTTCTTTTGAAGTTATCAACGAGGGAGAAATCAGTTTCAACTGGAACATCTCAGGATTAGAAAAAGTTGATTGGCTTGAGGTTAAACCATCAAGCGGCTCATTGGCTCCAGGCAAGAAAAACGCAGTACAAGTGAACCTCT